>JACNHM010000311.1 GCA_014383605.1 Chloroflexota bacterium | reverse complement strand
TAGATCGAATCGTACAGCTTGCCCAGCTTGTTGAACAGCGCGGCCAGCCCCGGAACGGTCGAACGTTCCGCCCAGGCACGCAGGCCTTGCAGGTTGAAGATCAGCACCATCCCCAGGACGAAGACGGCAAACGCCCCCAGCACGAGGAAGCCGATCCCGCCCACGGAGGCCAGACGCCAGTTACTCAGCACCGCCACCGTCCCCATCAGCAGCACGGCGAACAGACCACTGAGCCGCTCCACCAGCACGGAGGAGACGGCGTCGGCCCCCCGCCCCGTGAGTTGGGCCAACTGCAGCATGCGCACGCTGTCGCCGCCTACGTCGCTGGGCAAGAAGTTGTTGAAGAAGTTGCTCACCAGGTAGATGGAAAGCAGGCGCAGGAAAGGCTCCTTCGTCCCCTGGGTGAGCAACAGCGCCTGCCAGCGCAGCACCCGCGGCAGCACGGTGAGCAGAGCGATGAGCAGAGCCAAACCGACGTAGCCGAGGCTGGCCTGGCTCACGATGCGGCCCATCTCCTGCCAGTCCACCCGCCAGAGCAGGAAGGCCAGCAGGCCCAATCCGATGGCCGGCCGCAGCCAACGCCACAGCCTGCGCGCCAGCGCGACCTGGTCAGCGGAAAAGCGGAAAAGGCAGATATCACCCTCCCCTAACCCCTCCCTGCCAGGGAGGGGGACTCTGCTCTCCGTCAATTCAGCCCCCTCAGCCCAGGTAGCCCAGGCCGCGCAGCCGGTCTTCGATCTCCGCGGCCTCGTCTGGCTGCCACTCGTGCTCCGGACGCTGACGCAACGTCTCGGCATCTGCTCGCCGCACAGGGGTATCGCGGACAAATCCCGGATCGAACATCTCGGTCAGCACGCGGCCATCCATGTCGGCAGGCACCGGCAGCCCCAGGCGGTAGAGGATCGTCGGGGCCAGATCCGTGATCCGGACGCCTTCCAGCGTTGCCCCCGGCCGCACCGCTGGCCCGCTGGCCATCAGAATGCCATGCAGCCGGTGACAGCCGGAATCGCCG
Source organism: Chloroflexota bacterium (assembly GCA_014383605.1). The sequence goes on along the minus strand of JACNHM010000311.1, from coordinate 9,027 downwards.
CGCACCTGCGGGGCCACGAGCTGCGTGTCGCTGGCGAACATGGGGAAAGCGATGTAGCGGAAGCCGTCCATGATCGGCAGCAGGTCAGCCCCTTGCCCGGCGTACGGCCCCTCGTAGGCCTGCTCCTGGAAGATAATCTCGTCCACCAGCGGGCGGCCAGACAGGGGATGCGGGATCTGCCGCAGCGCCGCGGCCACCCGTCCGCGCACCACTTCGTATTCCCCAGGCTCCACGCTGCCCTGCGGCTCGCGGCCGCGCAGGTTGATGAACACCTGGCCCACGTGCCCCATGGCGTAGGCCTGCGTGCGCGACCAGTCCACGGCGGAAAAGGACAGAAAACGCCCCACGACGGCATTGCGCGCCCGCTTGCTGACCTTGACCACCACGTCCTGCAAACCCAGCTTCACCAGCAGACCGTAGGCTGCGCTGGGCGTGATGCCACGGCGAAAGAGCGCATAGCGCAACCGGGTGGCCACGTCCCGCTTCAGGTGCAGGAAGCCTTGCTGCATCAGGAAGTTGTTGAGATTCACCGTGCCGTGCAGCGGCCCGAAGCCGTGATCGGACATCACCAGCAGCATGTCCTCGGGGCCAAGCTGCTCCCACAGCCGGGCCAGGATGGCATCCGCCTTCTGGTAGAGCGCCAGCAGCGAGCCGCCGTAGCGCTGCGCCGCCTGCGCGTCGGTGCCGGGATGGCTGGGGTCAATCAACTTCCAGAGGGCATGTTGAGCGACGTCCAGGGCCACGAAGTGCACCATGAAGAAGTCCCATGGGTGATCCTGCATCAGCCGCAGCGCGTAGCGTGCCCGGCGCTCCATCAGCGCCAGCAGGTCGGCGACGAAGGCTTCTTCGTTTCCCCCGGTGTACTGCACGTCCGGGCTGATGCGGTAGGGGCCCAACTCATCCTCGTAGCGATCCAGCAGGCCGGGCGGATAGGTGATCTCCGCCTGCCGGGGCGAGAGGATGCCCGTGATCATGAAGCCGTTGACCGGGCTGGGCGGATAGGTCACCGGCACGGCCATCACACCGACGCGCCGGCCCGCCTCGGAGAGAAGCTGCCACAGCGTCTTGGCGGCGATGTGCGAGCTGTTGACCATGTCGAAGCCATCGGGACGGCGGCGGATGAAATCGAACACGCCGTGCCGGCCCGGGTTCATCCCCGTCATGAAGGACGACCAGGCCGGGGAGGTGACCGGCGGCAGGGTGGACGTGAGCTCACCGTGCACGCCCTGCTGCATGAGACGGGCCAGGGTGGGCAGATGGCCGGCAGCCGCCCAGGGCCGGATCAGATCAAAGGTTGCGCCATCGAGGCCAACGACGAGCATTTTCATAGACCCATTGTATCAGATTCTCGCCAACAGGTCAATGCTCGCCCACGATCTCACGCGAGGCCCGCAGACGTGTGCAGAGGAGAATTCTCCCTGTCTCCCTTGCTCCTTGTCCCCCCATCTCAAGGTTGGCGCTTCAGCCGGATTGTGGTACAATCTTTCACAACGACCTGTCGGAACTTCTCGCGGTGCGTCGGCACCTTTTCATCCTTCGCCTTTGGCCTTTGAGCTTTGAAGTTTGGAGTTTGGAGTTTGAGCTTGTGATTTCCATCGTCATCCCGCTTTACAACGAAGAAGAGAGCATACCGCAGCTCTATGAGCAGCTCACGACCGCGCTACAGGCCATCGGGCAGTCATACGAGATCATCGTCGTAGACGATGGCAGCAGCGACGGCAGCTTCGCTCGTCTGCGGCAGTTGCACGAGACCGACCCCCGCCTGAAGGTCATCCGCTTCCGGCGCAACTTCGGGCAGACCGCCGCCTTCGCCGCCGGCTTCGACGCCGCCCAGGGCGACGTCATCGTCACGCTGGACGCCGACCTGCAGAACGACCCCGCCGACATCCCCCTGCTCCTGGCCAAGATTGACGAGGGCTACGACGTGGTCAGCGGCTGGCGGGTCCGGCGGCGGGATACCTTCCGGCGCCGCTGGCTCTCCCGCACCGCCAACGGGCTGATCTCCCGCGTCACCGGCGTGCGGCTGCACGATTACGGCTGCTCGCTGAAGGCCTACCGCCGCGAGGTGGTCAAGAGCATCCGCCTCTACGGCGAGTTGCACCGCTTCATCCCCGCCATCGCCAGTTGGATGGGGGTGAGGGTGGCTGAGGTGCCGGTGAACCACCGGGCACGGACGTCTGGCCGCTCCAAGTACGGCAGCCTGAGCCGCACCGTCAAGGTATTCCTCGACCTGTTGACGGTGCGCTTCCTGCTCAGCTACGCCACGCGTCCCATCCACGTCTTCGGCGGGCTGGGACTGCTGGCGGCCCTGGCGGGCAGCGCCATAGGACTCTACCTGAGCTATGCCAAGCTGGTGCTCGGAGAGAGCATCGGCAACAGGCCGTTGCTCACGCTAGGCGTGCTGCTGATGATCGTGGGCGTGCAGATGATCAGCATGGGGCTGCTGGGCGAACTGGTCGTGCGCACCTACCACGAGAGCCAGGGCAAGCCCATCTACGTGGTGCGGGAGAGGTTGGGCTTCTAGCCCTATCAGAAGTCTCAGTAGATCCAAAAAGCTCGCGGTGGACTGCCAAGTCCACCGCCTTTGTTGGGACTGCTGGCGGCCCTGGCGGGCGGCGCCATAGGACTCTACCTGAGCTATGCCAAGCTGGTGCTCGGGGAGAGCATCGGCAACAAGCCATTGCTCACGCTGGCCGTGCTGCTGATGATCGTGGGCGTGCAGATGATCAGCATGGGGCTGCTGGGCGAGTTGGTGGTGCGCACCTACCACGAGAGCCAGGGCAAGCCCATCTACGCGGTGCGGGAGAGGTTGGGCTTCTAGCCCTATCAGAAGTCTCAGTAGATCCAAAAAGCTCGCGGTGGACTGCCAAGTCCACCGCCTTTCTGCCGGACTTGGCAGTCCGGCAGGAGCAAACTTGGATCTACTGAGTCTGCAGAGACGGCTCCCATGCCATCTTAGGAGACGAAGGAGAGGGGGAGAGGGGGAGACAAGGAGCAGAAAGAACCTGTCTCCTTGTCCCCTTGTCTCCAGGTCTCCTTGTCTCAGTCAGGAGGAGATCATGGACACATGCCTGGTCACAGGAGTAGCCGGTTTCATCGGCTCGCACCTGGCGGAGCGGCTGCTGGCCGAGGGCCACGAGGTCATCGGTGTGGATTGCTTCACCGACTACTACCCGCGCCCGCTGAAAGAGGCCAACCTGCAACCGCTGCTCGAAACACCCGGTTTTCGCTTCTTACCTCTCGACCTGCGCACGGCGGAACTGGCGCCGCTGATCAGCGGCGTGACGCACGTGTTTCACCAGGCGGCGCAGGCCGGCGTGCGCGCCTCGTGGGGGGCGGAGTTCGGCCTGTACGTCGAGCACAACGTGCTGGCCACGCAGCGGCTGCTGGAGGCGGTCAAGGACACCGGGCACGGCGTGCGCCGCTTCGTCTTCGCCTCCTCGTCCTCCGTCTACGGTAATGTGCAGGAGTTGCCGGTGCGGGAGGACTGTCTGCCGCGGCCCTATTCCCCCTACGGCGTGACCAAGCTGGCCGCCGAGCATCTGTGCGGGCTTTACCAGCGCAACTTCCGGCTGCCCACCGTCAGCCTGCGCTACTTCACCGTCTATGGCCCTCGCCAGCGGCCGGACATGGCCTTCCACCGCTTCATCAAGCGTATGCTGAGCGGGCAAACGCTGGAAATCTACGGCGACGGCCAGCAGACGCGCGATTTCACCTTCGTCGGCGATGCCGTGCAGGCCAATCTGCTGGCGATGGCACGGGGCAAAGACGGCGGGGTCTACAACATCGGCGGCGGCGCGCGGGTGACGGTGAACGAGGCCATCCGGCTGCTGGAGCGCATCACGGGCAGGAAGGCCGAAATCGTGCATCGGCCTGCGCAGCACGGCGACGTGCGCGACACCTGGGCGGACACGAGCCGCGCCGGCGCCGAACTGGGCTTCCAGCCGCAGGTGAGCCTGGAAGAGGGGTTGCGAGCCGAGGTGGAGTGGCTGGAAGGACATAGGACACGGACAAACACAGATTGACACGAACATCTTCTGCTAGTATTTTCCGTGCACGCGCAGCGTCCGTGTTCATCCGTGTCCAAGAGGCACCAGCATCAGCCGCGCCACGGCTTCCTGCTCGATGTCCGCCCGCTCCCAGAGCATGGGCCGGCAGGTGCCCTGCAGGTAGAGCGGGATCTGATCGGCGTAGTGGCGGCTGGCCGGATGGCCCGACTGGCCGCTGGTGGTGACGATCACCGCGCGCCGCCAGTCGCCGGCGTCGCAGACCATGCGCATGGAGTCGCAGGTGGTGACCGGGCCGAAGGGGAAGCGGGGGACGACCACCGCCCGCAGCAAGGTGTCCTGGTTGCCGTGCATGGGGAAAGGCCCGCGGTTGAACAGCCGGCGCAGCGGCCTGACGCTGCCCAAGGGGTGATTGTAGGCCAGCCGGTGCAGCCGCCCCCAGGCCCAGCCCTCCAGGCCCTCCCCCAGTTCCTGCCGCAACAGCCTGATGGCCTCGTCCAGCGCCTCCCGCAGCAGGTGCTGCCGTGGATCGGCCGCCTGCGGTGCCGCCGCCACCAGCCAGGGCGAGGGCGGGTCGTCGGTCAGCAGGTGGAGCAGGAGCAGCGCGGTCTGTTTTCCAAAGCCGCTGATCTGGCTCAAGGGCAGAATGCCCGCGCCGACGATTGCATCGGCCAGCTCGCCCAGCGGCTCATCGAAGACACGATGCAGAAAACAATACAGCCACACCTCGTAGACGCTGGCCGCCACGCTGTGCGCCTTCATGCGGCAGTCCCACTCCCGAATATGGGCCACGGCGCGGCGGGCCAGATCATCTTCCGGCTCCACCGCCGCCAGCACCGACTGCACCTGCCGCGCCACCGGGCTGAGATCATCAAGCTGCATGGCCAGGAAATCGGCGATGGAATGCCTCTTGCGGGATTGCAGCAACTCGACGATGCGCTGCGCCCGCAGGCTGTGCTCCCAGTCCGCGCCGATGAAATGCGGGTAGCTTTCGTCCATGGTCTTGTGATTGGCCGAGGCCAGCCAGCCCTGCGGCGGGTTGAAAGCCTGGGGCAACTCCTCGAAGGGCAGATAGCCGTTCCACTCGTACTCGCCCGTCCAGCCGGGCACCGGCACCAGGCCGAAGCCCCGCGCCCGTCGCGGCACCCAGCCCGCCTGAACGTAGCCGATGTTGCCCTCCACGTCGGCGTAGACGAAGTTGTGCGGCGGGCAGGACCACTCCCGCAGCGCGACGGTGAACTCCTGCCAGTTGCGCGCCCGGTTGGTGTTCAGCGCGCAGCACACCATGTGCTGCGGTTCCAGAGCCGTCCAGCGCAGCGCCAGCGGCTGCTCCTCTCCCACCAGCTTGCTGATGATGGGGCCGTGGCGGGTGACGAGCATCTCCTCCACCACCGGCTCTGACCGCCCCTTGACCCGTATCTCCTCCCGCACGACCTGTGCTTGCTCCCATTGCCCTCGGAACTCAACCTGCCGCGGGTTGTCGGGGTTGAAGCGTTCGATGTACAGATCCTGCACGTCCTGCCAGGCGGTGGTCAGCCCCCAGGCGACGTGCTCGTTGTGGCCGATGACCACGCTGGGGATGCCGGGGAAAGACACGCCGGCCACGTGGAAGCCCGCACCCTTCAGGTGGCATTCGTACCAGACCGAGGGAATGCTCACCGACAGGTGGACGTCGTTGGCCAGCAGCGGCGCGCCGTTGGCCGAGCGGCGGCCATCCACCACCCAGTTGTTGCTGCCGCCACTGTTGAGGCCCTGGACAGGGGAAAGGGAAGGGGGCAAAAGGGATGGGCTATGCGAGGCCGCGCTGAGGTATTCCAGGCATTGACGATAGGCGGCCTGCAAAGCCTCAGGCTGGCGGGACTGGGCCGCGGCCACCGCCGGCGACGCCCCTCTCGTCCCCGACCCGTGGACGATGGCCGGCGCGTCGGGATGCACCGGCGGCTCCAACGTCGCTGCCCGCTCCGTGCCGAGTTTGGCCGCCAGCCGCGCCCGCAGCAGCTCCACCTTCCAGTTCGCGGAAAGGTCCCAGGCCATGAGCATGAAACAGGCCACGGTATCTGCCGGTGTCCAGGGTTCGGGACGGAAGCGAAGGAGGGTGAACTCCACCGGCAGACGGCAGTGTTCCTCGATGAAGGCATTGACGCCGTGCGCGTAGGCCTCCAGCACGCGGCGCTCCTCGTCGTAAAGGTTGGCTATCCCAGCTTCGGCGGCGCGGCGCAGGCCGATGGTACGCATGAAGCGGTCGGCCTCCAGAGCCACCTCGCCAAAGATCTCCGCCAGCCGGCCGCTGGGGTAGCGACGCTGCAGCTCCATCTGCCACAGCCGGTCCTGGGCATGCGTGTAGCCCTGGGCGAAAAAGAGGTCCTCGAGGTTGCTGGCGGTGATGTGCGGCACGCCCCAGCGGTCGCGGATGATCTCCACCGACTCCTTCAGCCCGTTGACCCGCAGCGTGCCCTTCGTTTTCGGCAGCGGTCGCCGCAGCAAGACCACGATGGCCGCCACCAGCAGCAGCGGCAGTCCCAGCACGACGAGCCAAGCAATGATCCCAGGTGACATGGCTCTCTCCCAACCATCGATTACACAGATTTCACCGATTGATCCTCTGTGTCATCTGTGTAATCTGTGAAATCTGTGGTTATCCAAACCCCAGGCCGCGCTCCTTGAGGCTGATGAAGCGCTGCCGGCCGATGATGAGGTGGTCGAGCACCTCGACGTTCAGCAGCCGCCCGGCCTGCACGATCTGTTCCGTCACCGCCACGTCCTCCGGCGAAGGGGTGGGATCGCCCGAGGGGTGGTTGTGCACGACGATGATCGCCGCCGAGTTGGCCTTGATGGCCGCGCGGAAGATCTCGCCCACGCGCACGACGCTGGTGTTGAGGTTGCCCTTGTACACTGTCTCCACGGCCAGCACGCGGTTACGGGTATCCAACAGCACCACCCGCAGTTGCTCCTGCTCCAGCAAGCCCATATCCAGCATGAACAGGTTGGCGGCGTCGGCGGGCGATTTGATCTGCGGCCGTTCGTGGGGCGAAGCGACCAGCAGCCGGCGGCCCAGTTCCAGCGCCGCCTTGATCTGCGTCACCTTGGCCGGGCCGATGCCCTTCTCCTGTTGCAGTTCGGTGAAGCCAGCCTGGGCCAGGCCGGTGAGGCCGCCGTACTCCACCAGCAGCCGCTCCGCCAGGCGCAGGACGCTCTCGCCGGTCACGCCGCTGCGCAGCAAAATGGCGATGAGCTCGGCTGTGGAGAGCGCACCGGCGCCGTAATGCTCCAGACGCTCCCGCGGCCGCTCGCCGGCAGGCAGGTCTTTGATGGTGGGATGGTATTCGACCAGGGCCGTTTCGTCGCTTCTTGGTTCGTCGCTCATGGGGATGCTCCTTGGCATGGGACAAAGGATAGGGGATAAGGGGTGCGGCCAGGGTTGCCGTCCACCTGGCCGACATTGTACACCGAAAGTGCAAGTTAGGCAACTGAAGAAGCCCGCTCCCCACAGGACATGGGAAGCGGGCTCTTGCCACGGGAACCACTGATTACACAGATTTCACTGAATGCTCCCCTGGGCAATCGGTGAAATCTGTGGTTTCATCAGGGCATGTCTTGGGTGGTGACTTGCAGCAAAGCTTGCAGCCAGGCCAACAGGGCCGAGAGCAGGTCGGTTCCCTCCGACGGCTGCGGCTGTTCCGCCGTGGGCGGCGTGGCCGGTGCCGGTTCCTCCACTTCTTCGGAGGGCGTGATCCGATAGGCCTTCCCTTCCCAGACGAAGATCACCTGCGGGCCGAGCGCCAGATAGCCCGCCACCTCCGAGTCGGCGGCCAGCTCGAAGTAACGCGCGCTGCCGAAGACCACCTCTGTGACCTGCATCTTGTCGGCCTCGAAAGCGGTATCCACCCAGATGCCGCTGCGGTAGACGAAGGTGCGCTCGCCGACGTGCCGCACGGCCCTGGCCTCTTCCACCGGCGCCCGCGCTGCCGAGCGCAACTCCTGCCGCGCCCCGGCGTCAGCCACGGCCTCCGCACCGGAAGCGGCCAGCGCTGGCGCCTCCATGGCCCTCTGCACCACGGCCTCCTTCTCCACCACCAGCGTCTCCATGACCCTGGGCGCGGGCGTGGTCAGGGGCCCTGCCAAGGGCGCGGCCTGCGGCTCCTCCACCAGGAACGAGGTGTAGGGCGTGGCGATGCCATAGCGCAGCGAGAGGCTGACCACCGCGTCCACCAGCTCGGGGTCCTTGCCGTGCAAGCGGATCTGATCCAGCAGATGGCCGATCTTGCGCGTGGCCCACAGCCGGGCGATGAAAGGCTCGCCGCCTTGGCAGCGGAAGGTGAGGTCCTCGTAGGTGTAACTCTGGGGCTTCTGATTGATCTCGCCGCGGAGAGTGAGCACGGACGGGCCGCCCTGGCGATAACGCCCCACGACCACGAGCTGCGTGCCGGCGAAGAGGTCGGGCAGCGGATAGGGGTAGATCTCCTCCACGTGCACGCCGCCGAAATCCAGTTCCAGATCAGCCAGCAGCGGCGTGCTCACCTTGGCATAGAAGCTGGAGACCTCCTCCTCGATGGACTGGCCGGGGGTGACGTAACCGCTGGCTCCGCGGTGCGCCTGGGCCATGCCGTCCAGCAGGACGGTGTTCACGTCGTGGCCCACGCCGAAGGTGAAGAGCCGCACGTTCCTCCCCGCCTCGCCGGCCACGTTGGCCATGATCATCTCCGGCTCGATCACGCCCTCGGTGGGCAGGCCGTCGGTGAGGAAGATGACGATGGCCGGGCGGTCGGGGTCCACCTGCGCCAGCGCTTCCAGCAGGGCGCGGTTGATGTCCGTGCCGCCGGCGGCCTCGAGCTGCTTGACCCAACGGTGCGCCGCCTCCCCCTCGCCGGCCGGTCGCAGCCGTCCGGCATACTGCCGCACACCGGTGCTGAAAGCGATGACGTTGAAGCGATCCTCCGGCTGCAGGTAGTCGAGCACGAAAGCGAGGGCCGCCTTGGCCTGCTCGATCTTCTCGCCCCGCATGCTGCCGGAGGTGTCCAAC
>JACNHM010000433.1 GCA_014383605.1 Chloroflexota bacterium | reverse complement strand
CATTGACCTGCTCGGCGACCAGCGCCAGAGCGTTGACGCCGAAGGTCTCCCGCAGCTGGCTGCGGCTGAGGACGCTCTCCAGCACCTCCTGGCCACTGGCCTGTCGGCTGACCTCGACGACCACGCGCATCCCCTGGTTGGCGCAGGACGTGAGCCTGGGAGGTGGTGAGCGGCGGGTCGTCGCTCCTGAGCACCTTCCAATGGGGAATGGCAATCAGGCCACCGACGACGGCCGGCAGGGGACCGTGCTGCTCCAGCATGTAGGCTACGAACACGAGGCACAGTGCCTGTGACATGGGGCCATCGCGTCTGTCCAGCAGCCCATCTTGGCGCAGACGGGCCAGCGTGCGACCGTTTGCCTGCTCAGGGGCTTGCAACGCCGCCAAGTCTTCAGGCTGCAGGTCGCAATAGCGTTCCAGGAGCCGCCGCGATGTGGTCATGGGGTCACCACCCAATCTCGCACCAGATCCGACCCTGCCAAGGTCAGATACCACTGCGCGCCCCGCTCGCTCCAGCCGGTGGCCAGGCCGGCGCGCTTCAGGTCCTCGACCACAACCTCGCCGAACATGCGGCAGAGCCAGCGGTAGGCATGGCCAGGATGCTGGTAGAGAAGACGCAGCAGCTTGGCATGGCAGGTTGTGAGTGGGGGGTTCAAACGTCTGAGGGCAGCCCAGGTCGGGATCCGAACGGCAGCCCCGTTCCCCGCGGGAGGGCCAGAGCGTTCTCGCTGCTCGGCGTTGCGCACTGCCTCCGCCCCGGTGATGGTGAGGACGCCGTTGCCCGTCAGCAGGCCATCCTGGCGCAACTGAGCCAGGGTGGCGGGATGGGCCGAGGCGGGATCCCGCAGGGCCTCCAGGTCTTTGATGCGTAAGTCGCAGTAGCGAAGCAACAGATCGTTGGTGTGCATACAAAAACCCCCAGTCCAGACTGGACTAGGGGCATTATACCATTATTTGTCCCAATTGTCAAATCTGGGACGAAAGATCTTCAAAAACAGACCGCTATGTCAAGAGCGGCCTCGTTAGGGATCAACCGTTAGCTGTGTCTGTAGGATTGCTAGTACACAGTCTCGGGCAAAACACCGCGTCTCTCTCTCATACCTAGAATGTCCGTCAATAGCCGCGCGTAAGCTACGTCTTCCTCATCAAGCAGCAGCAACTTTGGGCCCCTCTCAATGACCCTAATCTTCCCCGAACTCGCCCAGCGGGATAGGGTGCTATGTGGAAAACCATACTTATCAGCCGCCTCTGTCACCCGGATACTCTTCCCCTTCAGGTGAGCGAAGCGATTCCGGCTGATCCTTCGGGCCAGTTCCTGCACGTCCTGCTCTACCAGCAAAAGGGTGCCGTCGGAAGCCCCGCGCCGGACGCGCCCTTCCTCGACAAACTTTTCCAGCACCCCTTCGGGCACGTTGTATTGCCTCGCCGCCTCGGCTGGAGTGATCAGCCGAGGGAGAGAAGTATCACCTTGGGTCATCTGTCTCACGTCCACTTCTTTCAACAAGAGTTTGCCATCAAGCCGCCCCGCGGTGATTGTACCATCGTTCGCCCAGCCCGTCAACTGCATGACGTCCAGGTTATAGGCACTGGCTGCTTCCTCCAAAGTGATGAATCTGTCAAGGGACATGGGGCACCTCTCTGGCGCTGCTGGACATGTTCAGCGAACGGGTGTATGATTTCGATGAACTCGGGTGCAAGCCGCAGGTGGGGAAAACCGCTGCTGCCGCGGACAGCAGCGGGGCGTCACATGTTCCTCTCGCCATCACGAGAGGTCGTCACAGGCCCCCTCCCGCTTCGTCGAGCGGAGTTCGTCTTCGGCACTCTCCTCTCGGAAAGGCTCGTCGCATGATGGGGGTTCCCCACCTACGGCCTACGCACCCAAGAACTACCTGTTTGGGTGCAAGACGTTGGCACCCAAACCCAGGCCCCGCCAGTGGACTTCGGTCTGCTGGCGGTGTCTCTTTTGTGCCTATAGGAGCGGGTGATGGGACTCGAACCCACGACATACAGCTTGGGAAGCTGTAGTCTCAGAGATTTCCAAAAGCCCCAAAGGGGGGCGATAGCTACCGGACACTTTTTCAACCAGGTCTCGGCTGACAGGCGTAATACAAGGTGTAGTCGCCATCCTCACAGTGCATCACTGGGGCCAGGGAGTTCAGATGGTCACACAATCGTTCACAGGCTTGCTGCACCAGGCGGGTGCCAAAAGACTTGAGGGTCACGTGCATCACCCGGGTCTCCGGATCCTTGCGCACCCACCCACCTTGGTCAAGGAAACGAATACTCATCTGTCCCCACGGCATGCGTCGCACTGCCCCGTGGACTTCCCGTTCGATGAATTGGCGCTCCTTCTCATCCACGGCACCGCCCCGGTCGGCGATAGCCCCTTCGACGAGGGCCTGTTCCATGCACTCTCCCAACCGAGCCAGGGTATCTCGTCGAGCTTGGCGGATGAAGTCCTGGAACTGGGCCATGATGTTCATCTTGCGCGTGTCTACCACCCAGCGTACCTGGCTCTGGGGGACGATGCCCGTCCGGCCCCAACGGATCAGCTCCTCCACTTCTTGCCAATCTGTCTTGATGCGCTTCCGACGGCGGTGGATCCCCTTCAGGAGGTCATTCAATTGCCGTTTGCTCAGCTCGCCGGCCCGCCATTTGACCCCGACCTCCCCTTCTTCGGCCAAGTTGTCCCGGTAACGCTGCTTCAGCTTACGGGCACGGGGCAGCAGTTCTTCGGTGATTTCCGTTTCTGTGGGCTTTTCCCGCCGCAACTGCGGGGTGATCTCGCCCCCACAGAAGGCATCCGACCCCCAGGTCCGGCCTTGTTTGAACTCCTCTTCCGCCCACTGCTTGCCCCGCAGGAAGGCCAGCAACTCTTTGGCCGATTGTCCCTCGGTCGGTCGGCCCACAGCGTGGAAAGCTGCCCGGTGGCCGTTGCGCACATCCTCCACCACCACCGTGCGACAGCGATACCCTCGACGGTTGATCTCCGTCTTCGGCACATCGGCCAGGCGAGTCTTGAGCCGCCTTACCTTCTTGCCATCGCCCCGGCGGATGGTTTCATATTCGCCATCCCAAAACCGCTATTGGGCACCGCCGCCACCGCCCGCCGCAGGGTCGTGGTATTGTCAGCCCACACCACCAGGCCAGTGTCGCTGTCAGCGAAGGCTTCCAGCAGCTGCTGGGAGAGGGCACCCCGGTCGACACCCACCATCTCTACCTGCTCGCCGGTGGCCCATTCCACTCGCTCGACAGCGGCCTCCACCTGGTCAACCAAGGAAGTGTCTCCTTGCTCCAGGGTGAAGGCCAAAGCCCGCCCCAGCCGGGTGGCACTGACGGTGCGGATCTTGACCAAGGCCTTGACCACCCGGTTCCAGATCCCATGTTTGGCCTTGGCCACCGGTTTCTCTGTGTGCAGAGCGATGGTATGCGCGTCCAGATAGATCTCCTTCCCTGCCCCTGGCCCGGCAGCCTGGGCCAGTGCCGCTTGGCTTTCCCGGGTGAAACGAGCGACCTTTCGCTCCGCTTCCGGCATCCCAGCTTCCGCCTCGGCCTGGTCGCGAGCCACGATGCGGTCCACGTAGGCATGCAAGTCGCTGCGCTTGGGGTAGCGATCGGTACTCAGCATGGCCGCAAACTCATCCTCCACCAACTCGCCGTTGTGATACAAGCGTCGCTTGCCGGCCGAGAGGGAGAGGAGGATGGTGTAACAGCGTAGGAGATGGCTGTAGCGAGTGGTAGGCTCGGTCATGTCCAGGAGGGGCATCACCCGCTCATAGCCCAGCGCATTCAGGGCCGGGATCTGCAAGAGATGAGTGGCATAGCGGGTGAAGGTGCCCAGTTCGGCCTCCGCAGCTCCCGGTACCACCTGATCCCGAAAAGGAGTGCCCCTGTAGTCGGCCAGGTGGGCCTGCTCCAGGTAAGCGCTCACCTCCTCACCGCTGATCTGAGTGCCATCCTGCTCTGCCAGCCGCTCCGCAATCTCTGCTGGGGTCAGACGTTGCCCCACCAGCAGTTCCACGATGCGAGCAGCCAACGTCGGCTCGAAGGGCGGTGGGTCTGTCGGTTCAGGATGGCCCCCATCGGTTGCCAGTTCGGAGAACTGGGTATCGGTCAGCAGGTTGACCAGGTGCTCGTACAGGCTCGACCGTCCCAGCCCGCGCACAGCCTGGATATCCTGAATACGGGCTCCCAGGCCCCACAGCACAGCGGCTTCCAGGTCCCGATACTTCTCCTCGCCCAGAGCGGCTTCGAGCCGCTCCTGCCGCTTGGCCGCCCAGGCGGCGCTGAAACGCATCTTGGCCCAGCCCATGTTCATCCCTCCCGCAACGGTAATGGTCTGGGCCTCAGCATACACTGTCTGGCCCGAGTTGTCCAGCGGCAAAAAGTGTCCGGTTGTTAACGTGCTCTACGGGGCCTTCTCAGCCCTGTTTGGAAATCTCTGAGGCTACCGCTGAACGACACTCTACCCTGGCGATCACTTTCAAGCGCCTTGGATCCCAAGAACGCAAGTGCCGTTCTGTCCCAACCCTAGAATTTGTGCCTCCCGAAACCCGCTCTTGACTCGCACCGCAATCCGTGCTACAATGTAGCCGATCGAGATTTTCCTCATCATTATTTCTCCCTGACGTCGTTGCCTCTTCTTCCCCGTCCCAGGGGGACAGACGTAGCCGCGTCGTCTTTTTCGGCTCCCGCCCGGGCGGGCTGCGGACCCGCCCCCAACCCCAACAACGGGAGGTGCACCATGAGTACCGTAACCACTCGACGGCGTATCTTCATGATGCTGGTGATGCTGATCCTGCTCCTGACCAGCCTGTTGCCGCCGGCCAGGCCCGTACATGCTGGGGTTCCTGAGGAGGACGCGAGCATCCACTCCCAATGGCCCATATTCAGGTGCCCAACGAGGAGCAAGGGCTATGGGAGAAGGTGAAGGCCTTTGACCAAGCCGGGGTGAAGGTCGATCTGTGCTGGCGCGATGCGGGCTGGTATCCATGCGACGGCGACTGGATGAAGACTAGCACCTGGGAAGTGGATCGAAAGACGTTCCCGAACGGTTTCCGCGCCTTCACAGACTGGATTCACACTCAGGGCAAGAAGTTCATCTTGTGGTTCGAGCCGGAGCGCGTTCGACCGGGTACCTGGCTGCACGAGCGACACCCGGAGTGGCTGCTCACGCCGGAGGAAATGCACCAGAGTCTCTTGAACCTGGGGAACGCCGAAGCGCGTGCTTGGTTAACCGATCACATAGACACGCTGATGACAGAGCAGGGCGTTGACTACTACCGACAGGACTTCAACATGGATCCGCTCTACTACTGGAGCACCAACGATGCTTCTGATCGCCGAGGTCTATCGGAAAACCTCCACGTGCAGGGGTATCTTGCTTTCTGGGATGAATTGCGGCGAAGACGTCCGGACATGCTGATTGACTCCTGCGCCAGTGGTGGCCGCCGGAATGACCTGGAGACGCTGCGTCGGGCCGTGCCGCTGTTGCGCAGCGACTATCAGTTCGGCGCGTTGACGACCTTGGGCAACCAGGGCCACACCTACGGCATCTCCTCCTGGATACCCTACTACGGTTCGGCAGTGTATACAATACAAGCGACCAATACAGTGCCCGCAGCTTTTACATGCTCTGTTTTGGCGTTGGAATCGACATCCAACCGTCGGACGCCAAACCGGCATACGATGAATGTCGTCAGATAGCCCCGTACATGCTTGGCGACTACTACCCGTTGACGCCCTACAACCTGGACTCGGCAGAGTGGATCGCCTGGCAGTTCGACCAGCCGGAGGCGGGCGAGGGGATGGTGCAGGCCTTCCGACGCGAGAAAAACACTGAGGCCACGCAGACCTTCCGCCTGCGCGGGCTCGACCCCGCCGCACAGTACACGGTCACGGACTTCGACCTCGACGCCCCGACGACGCTCTCCGGCCAGGAATTGCTGGAAAAAGGCCTGACCCTGGAAATCAAGGAGCTACCCGGTTCGGCCCTGGTGGTCTACAAGCGCGTGACCTGAACACAGAAGCATCAACATAGACTGGGAGCTGTTTTCATGGAACTAACCAGCAAGGAACGGTTTGATCGCATCCTGAAACATCAGCCGGTAGACCGCGTCGGCCTGTTTGAGGTTTTCTGGCGGGAAACGGTCCAGAGGTGGTCGGCTGAGGGACACTTCGCGCGGCCCAAAATGGTGAGCGATCATTTTGGCCTGGATGTGCGGCGAACCGGAGGCGAGATCACGCCGGGGGACTACCGTATCGTCAATCTGATGGCAAACATTGACGTCGGCGACCAGGTCGTGGAGGAAACGGAATCGGCGAAACTCATTCGGGACGGCAACGGGGCGCTTTTGCGCTGGATCAAGAGCGGTTCCGGTGCCCCCGAACATGTCGACTTTACCGTCAAAGACCGCCAGGGCTGGGAGGAGCACATCCGCCCCTATCTGCTTGACGAACGGACTTACGAACGGCGCATTAACTTCAGCAGCTATCGGGAACTGCGCGCGAAGTGCACCCGGGAGGATCGCTTCATGACGTGCGGCGTCGTCGGCCCCTTCGACCAGATGTCGCCCATGTGCGGCCACGAGCATCTGCTCATGGGCATGGCGCTCGACGGCGAATGGGTACACGCCATGGCCGATCTCTACGCCACCGTCGCGATTCGCCTGCTGGAGATCCTCTTCGAGCGGGAAGGGCTGCCCGACGGGCTCTGGGTCTGGGACGATCTGGGTTTCAAGGGCAGGCCATTCATGTCCCCCGCGATGTATCGGGCGCTGCTCTACCCGGCACACAAGAAGATCTTCGACTTCGCCCATAGCTGTGGGTTGCCGGTGGTCTTCCACTGCGACGGCTATGTGGAGGCGCTCATACCTTCTTTGATCGAAGCCGGCATCAATTGCCTGCAGCCCTTGGAAGTCAAAGCGGGGATGGATCTGCTCAAGTTGAAGAAGCGGTTCGGCGACCAGATCGCACTGATCGGAGGTATGGACGTTCGGGTCCTGGAGACCAACGACCGCCAGGCCGTCGAAGCGGAACTACTGAGCAAACTGCCCGGGGCGATGGCGGGCAGTGGCTATGTCCTGCAGGTGGATCATAGTGTATCGCCCCTGGTGGACTACGAAACGTACAAGTTCTTTGTTGAAAGGGGCCTGGAAATCGGGACCTACCGGGAATGAGGAACCAATGCAGATATTGAACGACACATGGAGACTGGCCGCTGACCCGCATAACGCCGGCCGGAAAGAACGCTGGTTCGACGCCATACGGCCCGAGGCCCAGGAGGCGACGGTGCCAGGCGTCATCCAGCAGGTGTACCCCGCCTACCACGGTGTGGCCTGGTACTGGCATGCCTTCCGTTTCGAGGATCGCGGCGTGCCGGGAGAACGCGTCCTCATCCGTTTCGGCGCAGCTGACTACCTGGCAGAGGTGTGGCTGAACGGGCGGTGGGCCGGCTCGCACGAGGGAGGAGAGACGCCATTCGAATTCGATGTGACCGAACTGGTTCACAGGGGGGGGCGGCGGCGACAATCTCCTTGCCGTGCGCATGCTGAACCCGACCAACGAGCCGATCGACGGGGTTGTGCTGAAAGAAACACCACATCGCAACAAGGTCATCCCACCCCGGCCGGGCAGTTCGTTCAACAGCGGCGGCATCATGTACCCCGTGGAGGTGCGACGGGTTCTGCCGGTATACATCGCCGACATCTTCGCTCGGCCGGACATCGAAACCGGCGTGGTAGCCGTGACGGTTGGTGTGCGCAGCGTTTGCGCAGCAGCGATCAGGGGAAGCATCGCCTTGAGCATCTCGCTCGCCGCCGGCGGAGAGGTGCTGCACACGGCTCAACGACCAGCGCAGTTCCCGCCTGGTGACTCGGATCATGAGCTTACCCTCACCGTGGCCCAGCCGCGCCTGTGGAACCTCGACGACCCCTTCCTGTATCGCGTCACGGCCGCAGTGACGGCAGAAACGATCGGTTCTCATCAGCAGGATATCCGCTGTGGTTTTCGAGACTTGCGCATCGTCGACGGCTACTTCCACCTGAACGGCAAGCGCATCTTCCTCAAGAGCACCCACACCGGAAACCACATGCCCATTGGCCAACAGGCGCCGGTGATACCGGACCTGGTCCGCCGCGACCTACTCTACGCCAAGGCCGCGGGGTTCAACACCGTACGTTTCATCGCGGGCGTGGCCTACCCGGACCAGCTCGATTTCTGCGACGAGATCGGTCTGATGGTTTGGGAAAGCTCTTACGCCGGCTGGTGCCTGGCGGACTCCCCCATGATGACAAAGCGCTACGACCGCAACACCTCGGAGATGATCCGCCGCGACCGCAACCATCCGTGCGTCACGATCTGGGAACTTCTGAATGAGACCAAGGACGGCCCGGTGTTTCGGCACGCCGTCGGGTTCCTCCCGGCTCTGCGCGACCTCGACCCGACGCGCCTGGTGTTGCTCAGCAGCGGGCGCTGGGACGGCGACTGGACCATCGGCTCGGCGAGCAACCCGGGCAGCGTTGAGTGGGAACCTGTCTGGGGCGTTGAGGGGCCGGGTGCGCCTTTGCCGGCAAAGGTCGATCCTCTCCACAACCTCGGCTACATGGAAAACGCGGGAGACGCCCACTTCTATCCCAAGGTGCCCCAGTCCGCGGAGGCGAGCAAGTTCATCCGCGACCTGGGCCGGGACAGCAAGCCGGTGCTCCTGTCGGAGTACGGGATCGGCAGCCTGTTTGACGTCATCCGTGAGTGGCGACACTTTGAGCAGGTCGGCGCTCGGCCCGACCTGGAGGATGCCGCAGCGCTACGGTTGCAGAGCCAGCTGCTCCTTGCCGATTGGCTGCGGCTCGGCTTCGATGACGTCTATCCGTTCCCGGAGGACTTGCTGCGGGAGAGCCAGCGCCTCCACGCGCGGCAGAGGACGTTGGGGTTTGACCTGGTCCGCGCCAATCCTCAGTTCTGCGGCTATAACTTGACCGGAATGCTCGACCACGGCATGACGGGCGAAGGCCTCTGGACACTCTGGCGGGAATGGAAGCCGGCCACCTTCGATGCGGTCGCCGCTGCGCTGGTGCCTGTTCGTTGATCCGTCTCATGGCTACGCAGGACGCACTTTCACGGTCGAAGCCGTGCTCGCCACCGAGGACGTTCTCGGGCCGGGCGAGTACCCGGCGCGCTTTCGGGTCTTCGGCCCGCACGGGGTGGTCTGGGAGAAGGCAATAGCAGTGACTGTGCCCGACCGTGCGCCGCTGGCCATCCCTGTTCTCCGGGAGACCGTGACGCTCGACGCCCCCGCGGGGCAGTACACCTTCGCCGCCGTGCTCGACCGGGGCGGCGCGCCCACCGGCGGGCGCATGACCTTCTACGTGTCCGATCCTGCCGTCCTGCCCCGGCTGCAAGGGAGCGCCCTGCTCTGGGGGATCGACGACCAAGCCGAAGCATGGCTCACGTCACGCGGCCTGCGATGCCATCCTTTGACTCCTGAAGCACAGGGCGATCTCGTGCTCATCGGCAAACCGGCCGGTCCCGACGAGGATCCTGCGGGATGGGCCGAGCTGGCGCGGCGCCTGGCCCGGGGCGCAACCTTGCTCTTCCTTAGCGCTGAACCCTTCCACGGCAATCAGGCAGCCATGGAGTGGCTGCCACTGCACAACAAAGGCCGCTGCTACACCTTCAACGACTGGTTGTATCACAAGGAATGCGTGGCGAAGCGGCATCCGGTCTTCGCAGGGTTGCAGGCGCCCGGCATCATGGACTGGGACTACTACGGGCCGATCATCCCGTACGATGTCTTTGAGGGGCAGGACACGCCCGACGAGACCATCGCCGCCGCCTTTGCGACCGGCCACCATGCCTACCCGACCGGCTATGCCTGCGGCCTGCTGATCGCCGCCTATCGCGCAGGCGCGGGCCGCTTGATCCTCAGTACGCCCTATCTCCTGGAAAACCTGGACGTGCACCCCGCGGCCGACCGGTTGCTGCTCAATCTGGTGCGCGAGGCAGCCGCTTGGCGATGATTTCAAGAGATCCTCTCTGCGCGGGCCTTTCCAACCTGCCAGCAGCACAATTGGCGTACCCTTGAAAGGGGTGGGAAAGCCCCGCTCAGCTGAAACCCATGTCCTACAGGGGGAACCCATGAAAC
>JACNHM010000340.1:7601-10147 GCA_014383605.1 Chloroflexota bacterium | reverse complement strand
TGGCCGAACAGGGCCGTTTCCGCATCCAGTGGGCGGCCAGAGAGATGCCCGTGCTGCACCTGATCGAGGAGCGCTTCCGCCAGGAGCGCCCGCTGGCCGGGCTGCGCCTTTCGGCCTGCCTGCACGTGACCACGGAGACGGCCAACCTGATGCGCGTGCTGCAGAGCGGCGGCGCCGACGTGGTGCTGTGTGCTTCCAATCCCCTTTCGACCCAGGATGACGTGGCCGCGGCGCTGGTAGCGCACCACGAGATGCCCGTCTACGCCATCAAGGGCGAGGACAACGAGACCTACTACCAGCACATCCAGGCGGCGCTGGATCACCGCCCGCACCTGACCATGGACGATGGCGCTGACCTGGTCTCCATCATGCACAAGGAACGGCGGGATCTCCTGGGCAACGTCGTCGGCGGCACCGAGGAGACCACCACCGGCGTCATCCGGCTGCGGGCCATGGCTGCCGATGGCGTGTTGCGTTATCCCATCATCGCCGTGAACGATGCCATGACCAAGCACTTCTTCGACAACCGCTACGGCACGGGGCAATCCACCGTGGACGGCATCATGCGGGCCACCAACGTGCTGCTGGCGGGCAAGACCTTCGTCGTCGGCGGCTACGGCTGGTGCAGCCGGGGCATCGCCATGCGCGCCAGCGGCATGGGGGCCAACGTCGTCGTCACCGAAGTGGATCCCCTGCGGGCGCTGGAGGCGGTGATGGACGGCTATCGGGTCATGCCCATGCTGGAAGCGGCCAGGATCGGCGACATCCTCGTCACCTCCACCGGCGACATCAACGTCATTGACAAACAGCACCTGGAGGTGATGAAGGATGGGGCCATCTTCTGCAACTCCGGCCACTTCAACGTGGAGATCAACATCCCGGCGCTGGAGGAGATGGCCGTGGAGAAGCGGCGGGTGCGTGCCTTCCTCGATGAATACCACCTGCCCGACGGGCGGCAGCTCTATCTCATCGGCGAGGGACGGTTGGTCAACCTGGCGGCGGCCGAGGGGCATCCCAGCGCGGTGATGGACATGAGCTTTGCCAACCAGGCCCTCTGCGCGCAATACATGGCCCGGCACGCCGACGAGCTGGAACAGCAGGTCTATCCCGTTCCGGAGGAGATTGACCGCCGGATCGCCCGCCTGAAGCTCGCGGCTATGGGCATTGCCATTGACGTGCTGACCCCGCAGCAGGAGAAGTATCTGGCCTCGTGGGAGGAGGGGACGTGAAATGCAAAACGTAAAACGTGAAACGTGAAACGTGAAACGTGAAACGTAAAACGTAATCGCGCTTTTCTGCGCGTTATGTTTTACGCATTGCGTTTTACGATCTGCCATGCAGCATTGAGCACAAGGTGTTCTTACGAAGCGGACAAGTAGACGGAGACGATGGGACGCATCTGTCTACTTGTCCACTTCTTTTTGCTGAGGTATAATAGTGACCGTTGTGAGCCACGGTGTGGTGGCGATAGCGCACGTAGAGGCGACAGACCTTCGAGGAGCATGGGGTGAGAGCTCTGATCACGGGCATCAACGGTTTCGTTGGCAGCCACCTGGCCGAGTACTTGCTGGAACACACCGACTGGCCGGTGGCGGGCACCGTCTATGGCCCTTTGGATAACATCATTCACCTGAGGGAACGGTTAGCGCTCTATCCGGCAGAGCTCTCGCGGCTGCCCGCTGCCGTGTCCGTCCTGGAAGAGACGCAGCCGGACGTCATCATTCACCTGGCGGCGCAGGCGGTCCCCGCGCTCTCCCACCACGATCCCTGGCCCACGCTGGAGACGAACATCCGTTTACAACTCAATGTTCTGCACGCGGCCATGCAGTTAGCCCTGGATTGCCGCATCCTGGTGGTGGGGTCGGGTGAGGAGTACGGCCTGGTCAGGCCAGACGAACTGCCCATTGCCGAAGATACCCCCTTGCGGCCGCTCAACGCCTATGCGGTCAGCAAGGTCGCCCAGGAGATGTTGGGACTGCAGTATCATCTGGCCCACGGCCTGCCCGTGGTGGTGGTGCGTCCCTTCAACCACATCGGCCCCCGCCAACGTTTGGGCTTCGTGGCCCCCGATTTCGCTCGCCAGGTGGCGGAGGCCGAGGCAGGCTTGCGGGAACCGGTGATGAATGTGGGCAACCTGGACGTGAGCCGCGATTTCAGCGACGTGCGGGACGTCGTGCGCGGCTACCACCTGGCCATCACGCAGGGCGAGCCGGGCGAAGTGTACAACCTGGGCTCGGAGCAGGCCCGTTCGGTGCGGGAACTGCTGGAGATGCTGGTGGCTGCCAGCCGTGTGAAGCTGGAGGTGCGGCAAGACGCCAACCGTCTGCGGCCGGCCGATGTGCCCGTGATGGTCAGCGACTGCCGCAAGTTCCGCCAGCGCACCGGCTGGCAGACGATTATTCCCTTCGAGCAGAGCGTGCGGGACGTGCTCGACTACTGGCGGCAACAGGTGGGGCAAGGAACAGGTGGCAAGGGTTAAGGGACTGATCCCTGGCCCCTTGGCATTTTCGATGAGACTTGACGGAGGATTGTTTTGACAAGAAGAA
>JACNHM010000340.1:1193-7325 GCA_014383605.1 Chloroflexota bacterium | reverse complement strand
AACCTGGCGGCGCAGAGCTTCGTGCCCACCTCCTTCGAACAGCCGGTGCTCACCGGCGAGGTCACGGCCCTGGGCGTGACGCGCATGCTGGACGCCATCCGCATCGTCAACACGGGCATCAGGTTCTATCAGGCCTCCAGCAGCGAGATGTTTGGCAAGGTGCAGCAGGTGCCCCAGAACGAGAAGACGCCCTTCTACCCCCGCAGCCCCTACGGCGTGGCCAAGGTGTACGGCCACTGGATCACCGTCAACTACCGCGAGAGCTACAACCTGTTTGCCGTGTCGGGCATCCTGTTCAACCACGAATCCCCGCGGCGCGGCCTGGAATTCGTCACCCGCAAGGTGACCCGCGGGGCGGCCAGGATCAAGCTGGGCCTGGCCGACGAGCTGCGGTTGGGCAATCTGGAGTCACGACGGGACTGGGGCTACGCCGGCGACTACGTGCGCGCCATGTGGCTGATGCTGCAGCAGGACAAACCGGACGACTACGTCGTGGGCAGCGGCGAGACGCACTCCGTGCGCGAGTTGTGCGCGGTGGCTTTCGGCTACCTGGGGCTGGACTGGGAGAAGTACGTGGTCGTTGATTCCAAATTCTACCGCCCGGCCGAGGTGGACCTGTTGGTCAGCGACCCCAGCAAAGCGCGCCGCGTGCTGGGCTGGGAGCCCACCGTCAGCTTTCAGGAGCTGGTGCACATGATGGTGGACGCCGACCTGGAAACATTGCAGAAGGCCGGCAACCACACGCCGCGGCTCGCCTGGTGAGGATGAGTAGGGGCGAACCCTTGCGGTCGCCCCCGTGGGCAGGCGCAAGGCTTGCCCCTACCCGGGGGTATCGAGTGGATACCTCTGAACGTGGGAGGACATAGTGACTGACGTCATTCATTTCGGCACCGACGGCTGGCGGGGCCGTATCGCCGAGGACTATACTTTCGACAACGTGCGCCGCTGCGCGCAGGGGTTCGCTGCCTATCTGCTGGAGAAAGGGCCGACCGACGGCGGCGTGGTGGTGGGCGGCGACAAACGCTTCGCTTCGGAGCACTTCGCAGCCGCAGCGGCCGAGGTGCTGGCCGGCAATGGCATCCCCGTGCATTTCTGCGGCGGCGGCGTGCCCACGCCGGTGATCTCCTACAGCGTGGTAGATCGCCAGGCTGTTGGCGCCGTCAACATCACCGCCAGTCACAACCCGCCCTGGGACAACGGCTTCAAGGTGCGGGACGAGCACGGCGGCGCTGTGGACCCGCAGGGGCTGCGGGAGATCGAGGCCCGCATCCCGCCCATCGAGCAGGTGAAGCGACTGCCGCTGGCGGAGGCAGAGGCTCAGGGTTTGCTGCAGCGCTTCGATCCGGCGCCGGCCTATCTGGCGCAACTGGCGCGGCTCATTGACGTGCAGCCCATCAAGGACGCCGGCTTCACCGTGTTGGTGGATGCCATGTGGGGCAACGGCGCCGGGTGGCTGCCCAGCATTCTCGGCGGCGGGCGCACGCGGATCATCGAAATCCACGCCGAGCGCCACCCTCTGTTCCCGGAGATGGAAAGGCCGGAGCCTATCCCGCCGAACGTGGACGTCGGCCTGCAGAAGCTGCGGGAGCTGGGCGCGGATGTGGCCATCATTCTCGACGGTGACAGTGACCGCGTGGGCATGGGCGACGAGCATGGCACGTTCATCAACCAGCTTCAGGTCTACGCCCTGTTGGCACTGTACCTGCTGGAGGTGCGCGGCGAGCGCGGCCCCATCGTCAAGACTCTCTCCACCACCTCCATGCTGGAGAAGCTGGGGGCGCTCTACGACGTGCCGGTGTACCAGACCGGCGTGGGCTTCAAGTACGTGGCTCCGAAGATGCTGGAAGTGGACGCCCTCATCGGCGGCG
This sequence comes from Chloroflexota bacterium, assembly GCA_014383605.1. The sequence continues at coordinate 5,457 of JACNHM010000340.1, read as the reverse complement.
AGGAGAGCGGCGGCTACGCCTTCCGCGGCCACGTGCCGGAGCGGGATGGCATCTTGGCTGGCCTGTTGCTGCTCGACCTCATGGTGCAGACGGGCAAGACCCCCTCACAGCTCATCGAGTACCTCTACAGCAAGGTGGGGGCGCACTACTACGACCGCGTGGACACTCGCTTCCCCGACGAGAAGCGGCCTATGGCCAAGGCGCGGCTGGACTCTGCCCGGCCGGAGCACATCGCCGGCCTGAAAGTGACCGCTATCGTCACCGTGGACGGCTACAAGTTCGTCATGGAGGATGGCGGCTGGCTTTTGGTGCGCTTTTCGGGCACCGAACCCATCATCCGCGTGTACTGCGAGACAACGCGCCAGGATTTGGTGCCGGCGATCTTGCAGGAAGGGCTGGAGTTGGCGGGGTTGGCATAGCATAGGGGTTTCAGGTTCCAGGTTCGTCAAAGCCGAACTGGCGTGCCGCCCAGTTGGATTGTCAGTGAGGGGATGGAGGCGGAGGTATGTTATGGCAATGGTATCGGTTCGTGAACGAGCTACTGTCGGGCAAGATGGTAGCGTGAAGTTGCCTGAACGCGTCCGAAAAATGGGGAGCTTTCAGGAAGGTGATGAGCTTGTCATCTGGTGGTTGCCTCCCGACGAAATCGTGATGCGCAAGGCGAGAGAGCAAGACGAAAAGGAATCTGCCGCCGCAGTCCAGGTGATGGAATGGGTACGCAAGGTAAATGTGGCGATCAATGATGAGACACTGACATCTGAGGAACGGATGGAGCTGATAAACGGCATACCAGCGCCGCTACGTCACGCTGTTGCTGCGAAGTGCTACCGTACCAACGAAAACATCACCTTCGGCTGGACGGCAGCCATTGCCGGAGTGCTGAGCTTTGAGGTGCCTGATCTGCTGCGTGCTCATGGAGTGGAGCCAGAGTTTGCTTGAACGAGGGGCCTGTGACACGTCTACTTGACACCAACATCCTGTCGGTCTTCGCCAAGCTTGATCGGCTGAGGCTGCTGTTTCGGGTTCTGGATGCGCCACTCTCCGTTTCACCTAACGTCTATCGCGAGCTGCAAGAGGGTCTGGCGCTTGGGTATGCCGATCTGAGGCCAGCACTTGAACTGATAGAGAGCGGTCAATGGACGGTGGTTCCGATTGGTGACGCAGAGCAAGTGTCTCTGGCACAGGGTCCCTTTCAGCCTGAGAAGGGAGAGGCGGATTCGCTGGCTTGGTGCCTGACTCATTCGGGCACGTTTGTGACGAGTGACAAACGTGCCGCTCGGCGTGCGTCTGATCTGGGTGTGCATGTTATGGGCCAGCGAGATATCTTGCGGGACTTATGGGTGAAGGGTATCCTTTCGGTGCATGAGGTTCGTGCACTGATCGGTGAGATGGAGACCCGTCTGGATATTGTCTTGCCGGATCAAGAAGAGATATTCGCTGATGTACCTGATTGATTCGCACTGTCACCTCGACTTCTCCCGGTTCGACGGCGATCGCGATGAGGCCGTGCAGCGGGCGCGGGCGGCCGGCGTCCAGATCATCATCAACCCCGGCTACGATCTGAAGAGCAGCCAACGGGCCGTGGACCTGGCCGAACGCTACCCTGAAGTCTACGCCGCCGTGGGTGTGCATCCGCACGAAGCCAAGACGGTGACCGATGAGGTCATGGCTGAGCTGCGGCGGCTGGCGGCGCATCCCAAGGTCGTGGCCATCGGCGAGATGGGCCTGGACTTCTACCGTGACCTGTCGCCGCGGGACGTGCAGCGGCGAGCTTTCCGGCAGCAGTTGGCCCTGGCCGCCGAACTGGAGCTGCCTGTCATCGTGCACAGCCGCGAGGCGCACGACGACGTGATGGCCATCCTGGCAGAAGCTCAAAGCTCAAAGTTCAAAGCGCAAAATCGAAAACTCAAAGGCGTCTTACATGCCTTCTCCGGCGACCAGGCTATGGCCGAGCGCGCGACTGATTTGGGCTTTCTCGTGGGCCTTGCCGGCCCGGTGACGTTTCTGAACGCGCATCGCCTGCGGACACTGGTGCGGGAACTGCCGCTGGAGCGGCTGCTCGTGGAGACGGATGCGCCCTATCTCACGCCGCACCCCTATCGGGGAAAGCGCAACGAACCGGGGCGGGTGGCACTGGTGGCCGCGGCCGTGGCGGAACTGCAGGGCGTGACGGAGGCGGCGGTGGCTCGTCAGACAACGGCCAACGCCCGCCAGCTTTTCGGATTGACGTGATGGCCCAAGGAGTGATGGTGTTGCTGGCCATCTTGGAACCTGTGCAAGAGGAACTGGCCCTGGTGGAGGCGAAACTGCGGGGCGTCACGGTCGGGGCTTATGCACCGTTGGCAGCGGCCCTGCAGGCGTTGCTGGACAGTGGGGGCAAGCGCTTGCGGCCCACGCTGGCGATTCTCTCTGCCCGGTTCTATCCTTCTGCCAACCTGGAAGCGGTAGTCGCTGCTGCTGCGGCCCTGGAGATGCTGCACACGGCGACCCTTGTGCACGACGATTTGATTGATGGCGCGCTGCTGCGGCGGGGCAATGCGACCCTCAATGCATCTTGGAATCAGGGCAGCACGGTGCTGGCCGGTGACTACATCTTCGCACAAGCGGCCGCCTTCGCCGCTGAGACCGAGAACCCACGCGTCATCTCCCTTTTTGCCCAAACCCTGATGGCCATCTGCGACGGCGAATTGCGGCAGATCTTCGGACATCTGGACTGGGAGCAGCCAGAGGAGGAGTACTACCGCCGCATCTTCAGCAAGACGGCCTCGTTGTTCGCAGCCTCTGCCGAGTCGGGCGCGGTGCTCAGCGGCGCGCCGGAGATGGCTGTGCAGTCGCTGCGCGACTATGGCCGCTATCTGGGCATGGCCTTTCAGGTGGTGGACGACGTCCTCGATTTCACTGGCGATGAGGAGGTGATGGGCAAGCCGGTGGGCAGCGATCTCCGGCAAGGCACCCTGACGCTGCCTGTCTTCTACTTCCTGCAGAATCACCCGGAGCGGCGGGAGGCATTGCGCGCCTTGATCGAAGGGGCGGATGGCGATGATGGCCTGGCGCAGGCCGTGGAGATGATCCGCTTTTCTTCGGCCATTGAAGCGGCACGCGGCGAGGCGCGCGGGTTCATTGCTCAGGCCAAAGAGGCCCTCCGGAGCTTGCCAGCAGTGGAGCCGCGGCAGACCTTGCATGAGTTAGCCGATTTCGTCGTCGAACGGCATCTGTGAAGGGTGCGGTGGTTGATCTATCGGTCATCATCGTCAATTGGAACGTACGGGACCTCCTGCGTCGCTGTCTGGCCTCTATGCCGGAACCTGGAACCCGTAACCTGGAACTGGAAACTATCGTCGTGGACAACGCCTCCAGCGATGGCAGCCTGGAAATGTTGCGCGCTGAGTTTCCGCAGGTGCACGTGATCGCCAACGAGCGCAATCTGGGCTTCACGCGAGGCAACAATCAGGGGCTGGCGGCCAGCCGCGGGCGCTATGTCCTGTTCCTCAATCCCGACACCGAAGTCGTGGGCGACGCCTTGGCGACGATGGTGGGCTACATGGATACACATCCCGCGGTGGGCGCATTGGGCCCGCAACTGCGCTACCCCGATGGCTCGGTGCAGTCCTCTCGCCGCCGTTTTCCCACCCTGACCACGGCGCTCTTCGAGAGCACGCTGCTGGAGCTGTGGTGGCCGGGGAATCTGTGGGCGCGGCGCTACCGCCTGGCCGACCGGCCCGATGACGTGGCGCAGGAGGTGGACTGGGTGGTGGGAGCCTGCCTGCTGGCGCGGCGGGAGGTGCTGGAGCAGGTCGGCGGCTTCGACGAAGGTTTCTTCATGTACTCGGAGGAGATGGACCTCTGCCGCCGCATCCGGGACGTGGGTTGGCGGATCGCCTACGTGCCGGAGGCGCAGGTGATCCATCACGAGGGCAAGTCCAGCGAGCAGATGGTGCCCGCCCGGCACATCCATTTTCAGACCAGCAAGGTGCGTTATTCTCGTAAGCATCATGGCCGCCTGGCGGCGGGGCTGCTGCGGTTTTTTCTGTTGGCCACCTACGTGTTCCAGATGGCCGAAGAAGGTCTCAAGTGGCTGGTGGGGCACAAGCGGCCGCTGCGCGCGGCGCGTATGCGGGCCTATCGCCAAGTGCTCCGCTCCCGACTCCTGCCCCGCGAGGATGCCCGATGAAAGTTGGCCTGATCACGGGCGAATTCCCGCCCCAGCAGGGCGGCGTGGGGGATTACACCCACGAACTGAGCCAGGCGCTGGCCGGCCAGGGCG
>JACNHM010000340.1:0-1072 GCA_014383605.1 Chloroflexota bacterium | reverse complement strand
CAAATCCGCAATCCGCAATCCGCATTCTGCAATCCGAGGTGATCGTGCACTCGGAGGTGGCCGGGTGGGATTGGGGCTGCTGGCATACTATTGCCGAGATCGTGCGGCGGGAGCGGCCCGACGTCTTACACATCCAGTACCAGGCCGCTGCTTACGACATGCATCCGGCGATCAACTTCCTGCTCTTGCGCCTGCGGCTGGCCGCTGCCCTTCGACGTCGCTCAGGACAAGCTGATCGCCCCCGCACCGTCGTGACCTTTCACGACCTGCGGGTACCATACCTTTTTCCCAAGGCGGGACCGCTGCGCTGGCAGGTGGTGCTGGCTCTCGCCCGCTGGAGCGATGCGGCCATCGTCACCAACGTGGCCGATGAGGCCCGCTTGGCAGCTTATCCTTTCCAGCCTTACCTCATTCCCATCGGCAGCAACATCAAGCCCGCGCTGCCCACCGGCTATGACCGTGCCGCGTCGCGCGCCCGTTGGGGCGTGGGGCCTGATGGCTTCCTGCTGTGCCATTTCGGCTTCATGAACGAGAGAAAAGGGATCGAGACCTTGTTGCGCGCTTTGAGTGCCTTGGTCAATGATGCGTCATTATCCTGCGACCTGCGCCTGCTGATGATCGGTGGCAAGGTCGGCGCCAGTGACCCCACGAACGTGGCCTACCTGCAGCGTGTGGAAGGACTGATCGCCGAGCTGGGGCTGGAGGAGCGGGTGCTCTGGACGAGCTTCGTATCGCCGGAGGAAGTGACGGTGAGCTTCGCCGCCGCCGATGTCTGTGTGCTACCCTATCGGGAGGGGGCCTCGTTTCAGCATGGGACGCTCATGGCCGCCTTGGCGCATGGCCTGCCTATCGTGACCACGCGGCAAACTCCACACTCCACACTCTCCATCCCAAACGAACTCAAGGACGGTGAGAGCGTGTTGTTGGTGCCGCCGGATGATGCGCGGGCCTTGGCGGCGGCGGTGGCCCGATGTGCTCTCTCACCAGGGCTGCGGCGCCGGCTGGGGGAAGGAGCCCGCAATCTGTCCAGGCTCTTCGATTGGCAGGGCATCGCGGCCCAGCACCTGGAGGT
>JACNHM010000190.1 GCA_014383605.1 Chloroflexota bacterium | reverse complement strand
GGCCTGTGTGGACGCTGGCATCTGCCAGTAAGCAGCACCAACCGACGAGGCAGCCCAGAGCATCGGGCTGCCTCGTTCCTCTAGTAGGCTGTAGGCAAAACACTGCAAGGAATTCAAGGCCAGTGGTACCTGTGTTGCCGAAGGAAGCCCGAGGCTGAAGCCGTCGGGCTGAAAGGGCAAAGCCCTTCGGGCTGCTGATTCCTAGCCCCGCAGGGGCTTTGCTCTCTTAGCGCGGGGCTTCCAGCCCCGCTACTTGGATGGAGAGAGCTATGCGACGTTTCAATTGGGAGCGGGTTGTCTCGATCCTATTGATCTCGCCAGCGGTGGTGGCTACCGCCATCTTCGTGTACGGCTTCATCGCCTGGACCGCCTACGCCTCGCTGACCAAGTGGGACAAACTCCTGCCCGATTTCACCTTTGTCGGGCTGAGCAACTATCAGAAGTTGTTCGCCAACCAGCGCTTTCGCATTGACCTGCGCAACACCGTCGTATTCACACTGGTGTTCCTGGTCGCCTGCCTCCTCATCGGCTTCGTGCTGGCCTTCCTGTTGGATCAGCGCATCAAGGGGGAAGGGATCTTTCGCGGCATCTACCTCTTTCCCATGTCCATTTCTTTCATCGTTACCGGCGTGGTCTGGCGCTGGTTGCTCAACCCGGGCAGCGAGGAGTTGGGCAGCACCGGAATCAACCTGCTGTTCGACAACCTGGGTCTGCCCTTCCTCAAGACGGGATGGTACACCGACCCCAAGATCGGCATCATTGCCGTGGCCATCGCCGCCTCCTGGCAGATGTCGGGCTACACCATGGCCATGTTCCTGGCCGGGCTGCGGGGCATCCCCGACGAACTGCGCGAAGCCGCACGCGTCGATGGCGCCTCGGAGTGGCAGATCCTCCGCGGCATCATCATCCCCCTCTTGCGCCCGGTCACCCTCAGCGCCGTGATTGTCCTGGGACACATCTCGCTCAAGATCTATGACCTGATCGTGGCCATGACCGGGCCGGGCATCGGCTTTGCCACCGACGTGCCGGCCTATTTCATGTGGGATACCACCTTCCGCGGCAATCACTTCGCCCGCGGTGCAGCCATCGCCATCATCCTGCTCATCATGGTGGCCGTATTGATCGTGCCCTATCTGACGTGGAGCACCCGCTCGGAGGCAGAACTATGACCACCTCAACGCGTGACCTGGCCAGATCCGCAAGACAGCCGTTGACCTGGCAGCGGGTGCTGCTATACATTGTCCTGACCGCTTTCGCCATTGCCTTCCTCGTACCTGTGTATGTGCTGCTCGTTACCGGCATGAAAAGCTTTGAGGAAGTAAGTCTGCGGACCATGTGGTCCCTGCCCAAGGGACTGCACTTCGAATCCTACGCCAAAGCCTGGTTCGGCAGCGAGCTGGAAGGCTTCCGCGGCCTCAATGTCAACTTCCTGAACAGTGTATACCTTACCCTTCCGGCCACCATCCTGTCTGCCATGTGGGGTTCGATCAATGGCTACATCCTGGCCAAATGGAAGTTCCGAGGGTCGGAGATCCTCTTCCCCCTGCTCCTGTTCGGCATGTTCATCCCCTACCAGAGCATCCTCATCCCCCTGGTGCAATCCTTGCAGTTGCTGAGCAGGTTCCTGGGCGTCAGGCTCTACGGCACCATTGCGGGCCTGATCCTGACCCATGTGATCTACGGGATCCCCATCACCACCCTGATCTTCCGCAACTACTACGCCAACATCCCCACCGAGTTGGTGGAGGCTTCGCGCATCGACGGCGCCAACATCTTCAGCATTTACCGCTACGTGTTGTTTCCCCTATCTGTGCCCGGCTTCGTGGTGGTGATGATCTGGCAGTTCACCTCCATCTGGAACGACTTCCTGTTCGCCGCCACCATCACCAGCAATCCCGCCGCCCAGCCTGTGACCGTCGGCCTGAACAATCTGGCGGGCAGCTACATCGTGGAGTGGAACGTGCAGATGGCCGGGGCGCTGCTGACGGCGCTGCCCACCCTGCTGGTGTACATCTTCCTGGGCCGCTACTTCATGCGCGGCCTCATGGCCGGGTCTCTCAAGGGCTAGGCAGCCAGTGCAGACCACCGAGAGGGTCCCTGTACGCAGCCTGCAGCCGTGGGGCATCGCCTGATGCCCCATTTCTCTTCCTGTGACGCGCGGCACCGCCGGGCAGGGCGCGGTCAGTTTGCAGGGTGGGAAAGGGAGAGGGGGGGGACGGAAGCGCCGGAGCTACTGCTGTGCTTCCGCTTCGGCCGGTGCTGCGCGTTGGCGATAGGCCAGGCGGGCCAGGAGGATGCCGATCCCGTATAGCACCACCAGAGGAGCCATCACCAAACCCATGTTCAAGGGGTCAACGGTGGGAGTGATGGCGGCAGCGACGACGGCAATGAGCACCAGGGCGTAGCGCCAGGAGCGGATGAGCATCTGCGGAGTGACGATGCCCAGCCGGGCCAGGAAGGCCATGACCAGGGGTGTCTGGAAGGTCACTCCTGTCCAGAAAATCAACGAGGTGATCAGGGAGATATACTTTTCGATGACCCACTTGGGCTCGATGATGTCCGATAGGAAGCCTTGTAAGAAGCGAATGGCTGGGGGCAACAGGACGAAGTAGGCAAAGGCAACCCCGCCCACGAAGCAGAGGACGATGCCCGGCAGAACGAAAAGTAGGTAACGGCGCTCCTGCTTGGTGAGGCCAGGGGTGATGAAGCGCAGGAGTTGGTAGACGATGACCGGCATGGCCAACGCCGCGCCGCAGACGAGGGCCACTTTGAAGAACATGACCATGGGCGCGGTGGGCGAGTAGGCCTGGGGCAGATTCTCTCCCGCCAGGGCGATCAGGAAGCCCAGAACCCGCTTAGCGAAAACGGTGCTGACGAGCATGCCCACCAACAACGCCAGCCCCGCCTTGATCAAGCGGTCTCGGAGCTCCACAAGATGATCCATGAGGGTCATGGCAGGACCTTCAGGTGTCACTGGCGTTGCTACCCTCCTGTGCGGCGGTGGGTTGCGGTGTTACTGGGGTATCGCTGGTTGTGGTTTTGTCCAGCAAGAGCCTGGCAGGCGATGGAGGGCGGCGTATGGTCTTTACCGTGTCGGTCACGGAGCGAATGTCGCCCAGGGCCTCTTCCACGTTCATTTCACGGGCGAAGTCGGTGCTGACCTCTGTCCACATGCGGCGCAGGTCGCGCGTGAGTTTGGCCAGCTTGCGCGCCGCATCCGGCAACTGGCGTGGCCCCAGGACGATGAGCGCCAGGACCAGCACGACCAGCAGTTCCATTGGCCCAATGCCAAAGAGATCCATAGTCTTGCCCTTTCCGCGCTATTCTGTCACGCCAGGCGCGGGTTAGCCGGCGTCCTTTTCCTGATCCTCGTCGCCTTTTTCCTCGGCGGAACTACTGCTCTCGCTGCGGAACTCTCGGATGGCCTTGCCCAGTGCGCCGCCGACCTCGGGCAGCCGGCCCACACCGAAGATGATGAGGACGATCGCCAGGACGATCAGCCATTCGCCCCAACCCCAGTTTGGCAACATGTGCGCTTCTCCTTTACAATCGCTGTGCGTTGTGGTGATACGCTGGCCGAGATTATAGCACAGACTGGCGAGAGAGCAAATTCAGTGGCAGGAGAGCAATGAAAAGCACACGATTGGGCCAGACGGAAATGCAGGTCTCCAGGGTAGGATTCGGCGGCATCCCGATCCAACGGCTGCGTGAAGCTGAGGCTGTCGGGGTGGTTCAGCGCTGTCTCGACCTGGGCGTCACCTTTCTGGACACGGCCAATGGCTACACCACCAGCGAGGAGCGTATCGGCAAGGCCATCGCCGGCCGCCGGGAGCAGGTGGTCATCGCCACCAAGACCACGGCACGCGATAAGGCCACCGCCCAGGAACATCTGGAGCTGAGCCTGCGCCGCTTGCACACGGACACCATTGACCTCTGGCAGTTCCACAACGTCAGCAGCTTCGAAGCGTACGAACGGGTGCTGGGGCCTGATGGGGCCATGGAGGCGGCGCAGGAAGCCTTGCGAGCGGACAAGATCAGGCACATTGGCATCACCAGCCACTCCATGGACGTGGCCCTGAAGGCCGTGCCTTCAGGGCTGTTCGAGACGATCCAATTCCCGTTCAACTTCATCACCAACGAGGCCGCCGCCGAGCTGCTGCCTCTGGCCCGCAAGCACGACCTCGGCTTCATCGCCATGAAGCCCTTCGCCGGCGGTCTTCTGGATGATGCGAATCTGGCGATCAAGTACCTGCTCCAATTCGACACCGTCGTGCCCGATCCGGGCATCGAGAGGATCGAGGAAATCGAAGAGATCGTGGGCATCGTCAATGGCCCGTGGGAACTGACGCCACGGGAACGGCGGGAGATGGAGCGCATCCGCGCTGAAGTGGGTACCCGTTTCTGCCGCCGTTGCGGGTACTGCCAGCCCTGCCCAGAGGGTGTGCACATTGTCGTGGTCATGAATCTGCACAGCTTCTGGAAGCGTTTTCCGCCGGAGGTGTCTATGACAGGCTGGGCGGCCACGGCGGCGGAGACCGTCAGGCAGTGCGTCCAGTGCGGCGAATGCGAGGAAAAGTGCCCTTACGGGCTGCCCATCCGCGAGATGCTGACGGAGAACCTGGCCTTCTACGACCAGGTCATATCACGAGCGAGGAGGATCACATGAACCCACAACCCCTGCGGCTGGATGGCATCTATCCGCCGATACCGACGCCCTTCGATGCCCAGGGCCGCTTTGCGCCCGCTGCTCTGGCCGACAACCTGGCCCGCTGGAATCAGTTCGGCTTGCGCGGCTACGTGGTGCTGGGTACCAACGGCGAGTACGTCTTCCTGACGGAAGAGGAGAAGCTGCAGGTGCTGGAGACGGCCCGCGCCGCCATTCCTGCCGACAGGTTGCTGATCGCCGGCACCGGCTACGAAGCTACCTGCATGACCATCGAGCTGACGAAGAAGGCTGCCGACGTCGGCGCCGACGCCGCGTTGATCATCACGCCCTCGTACTACACGGGCCGCATGACGCCGGAGGTGCTGATCCACCACTTCCACGCCGTGGCCGAGGCGTCGCCCATCCCCATCATCATCTACAACATGCCCGCCTGCACGGGGATTGACCTCAGCGCGGCGACGGTGGCGGCCATGGCCGAGCATCCCCACGTCATCGGCATCAAGGAATCGGGCGGCAACGTGGTCAAGATGGGCGACATCCGGCGGCTGGCCGGCCCCGACTTCCAGGTGCTGGCCGGCTCGGCGAGTTTCCTGCTGCCGGGCCTGTCCGTCGGCGCCGTGGGCGGCATCCTGGCGCTGGCCAACATCGCCCCCGACAAGTGCCTGGCCCTCCGCCAGCACTTCCTGGACGGCCAATGGGAGCAGGCCCGCGAGCTGCAGGTGCGCATGATCCCCGTGAACACCGCCGTCACCAGTGGCTGGGGCGTGCCGGCGCTGAAGGCGGCCATGGACATGCTGGGTCTCTATGGCGGGCCGGTGCGCGAGCCGCTGTTGCCGCTGGCGGGTGAGTTGAGGGAGAAGTTGCGGGCGATTCTCATTGAAGGCAGCGTGCTGCCAGAGCGTGAAGCGTGATGCGTGAGTAATACGTAAAACGTAAAGCGTAAAACGTGATGCGTGAGTTTACGTTTCACGTTTTACGCCCTTAGCCAACAGTTCGCGAGAGCAAGGAGAACGACAACCATGAAAGACCGCACATTGCTGATGATCCCCGGCCCCATCGAGTTCGAGCCGGCGGTGCTGCAGGCGCTGGGCGCACCCACGACCAGCCACGTGGCACCCGACTTCATCGAGGCCTTCGGCCAGGCGCTGGAGCGCATGCGGGAGGTGTGGCTGTGCCCTGCGGGCCAGCCCTTCGTGGTGGCCGGGTCGGGCACGCTGGCCATGGACATGGCCGGGGCCAACCTCGTCGAGCCGGGCGACCGGGCGCTGGTGCTCAGCAGCGGCTACTTCGGCGAGCGCTACGCCGAGTTGCTGGCCCGCTACGGCGCCGAGGTCACGGTGCTGCGCGCCCCGCTGGGGGGTACCGTTGATCTGGAGGAGGTCGAGGCCGCGCTGCGCGGTGGCGGCTACAAGCTGATGACCATGACCCACGTGGACACTTCGACGGGCGTGCGCGTGCACCCGCAGCCGCTGGGCGCGCTGGGACAAGAGTATGGCGTCCTGACCGTGCTCGATGGCGTCTGCTCGGTGGCCGGCGAGGAGTTGCGCCAGGAAGCGTGGGGCATTGACCTGGCGTTGACCGCTTCGCAGAAGGCCATCGGTGTGCCGCCGGGGCTGGCCTTGCTGGTGGCCGGGCCGCGGGCCATGGACGTTTGGCGCGCTCGCCAGACGCCGGTGGGCAACTACTACGCCGACTGGAGCCAGTGGCTGCCGATCATGGAAGCCTACGAGGCGCGGCGCCCCTGCTACTTCGGCACGCCGCCCGTCAACCTGATCTGCGCGCTCAACGTCAGCCTGGGCCAGATCCTGGCCGAGGGGATGGAGCCTCGTTTCGTCCGCCACCGCACGCTGGGCGCGGCGTGCCAGGCGGCCATCGCTGCCCTGGGCCTGGGCCAGGTGCCCACCGATCCCGCTCACGCCGCAGCCACGCTGACCGCGCCCTACTATCCTGAGGGGATCACGGGGCCGGATCTGCTGCCCAAGGTGAAGGCGGCGGGGGCCATCCTGGCCGGCGGGCTGCATCCGGAGATCAAGACGCTCTACTTCCGCATCGGGCACATGGGGGCGACCAAGCCGGGCGACCTGCTGGCCACGGTCGGTGCGCTGGAGACGGGGCTGGGCGGCTGCGGTTATGAGTTCGAGCCAGGCGTGGGCGTGGCGGCAGCGCAGGTGGTGTTGCAGGGCAATAGCTGAGTGGTTTGGGTGCGCCGCGATAGTCAGGGGGGCAGGTTGGGGTTATCAGTGAGCAACTCCTCGGCACGGGCAATGGCGAGGAGACGGTCGTCGGCGGAGAGGAAGGTGAGGGCTGGGAAGCCTGCCTCAGACAATGTCTGGCTGACGATGAGCGCAGAGGCAAGTTGCACCGCATCGTAGGCTCGCAACGGGTGGCGATCCAGCAACTGTCCGGCAAGCTCAACGACAGGCATCTCGAATTCGACGAAGTGATAACGGGTCAGGCAATCCTCACGAAAGGCAGCCAGGGCATCGGCGTGATCCTGAGATGAGATGGAAATCTCGCGTCTGCGGCGGGCCAATGCGCTCCATACCTCCACCATCGTTACTCGGGATGTCAACAGCAGAGCGTCATCCGGTTCGAAGACGACGGCTTCAACCCACTGGCTGCCCGGTTCGGCGACGTAGTGTTTGATGAGCGCGCTGGTATCAAGGTAGTAGGGCATCATCGGCCATCACGCTCGGCAATGACGACCTCAGACAGAGGTCCCCCATTTGCATACAGCCGAGCCAGTTCGACCCTACGAGCTTTGGACACGGTCTTGAGGTCAGGTGGCGGCTTCAGTTGTCTTACAAGTCCCGTGGCGATTAACACCGCCTCGGCCCGGCGCAGATCGTCCTCGGCGTGCTGATCTTCCAGAATCTGGATTCGAACACGCGCCCGCTCAGGCAGGGCAATTGGTGTCAAGAGGCGCAAAACACCTCGTTCATAGATGGCAGTAGCTTGTGTGCTCATCGTTGGCTCCTTCACCACGCTCAGGCGAGAGGCAGAAACATCAACAAATGCATTATAGCATTATAGCATGAAAGAACTGAAATCTCCAATTCGTTCAGGGTAAGGATGATGGCAGGAATCTTTGATCTGACCGACCACTCGCACCGCCGCTACAACCCGCTGACCCGGGAGTGGATTCTGGTCTCGCCGCACCGCACCCAGCGGCCCTGGCTGGGGCAGGTGGAGAAGCCGCCGCCGGAGGAACGACCGCGCTACGATCCGCAGTGTTACCTCTGCCCGGGCAACGCACGCGCCGGCGGCGTGCGCAACCCGCTCTACACGGAAACCTTCGTCTTCGACAACGACTTCTCTGCCTTGCTGCTGGACACGCCCGCGGGTGAGGTGAACGAGCGAGGGCTATTGGTGGCGCGCAGCGAGCGGGGCCTCTGCCGCGTCATCTGCTTCTCGCCGCGCCACGACCTGACGCTGCCGGAGATGGCCCTGGCCGACATCCGCAAGGTGGTGGACGTGTGGGCGGAGCAGACCGAGGAGCTGGGCAGGCGGCCGCAGATCAATCACGTGCAGGTGTTCGAGAACAAGGGGGCCATGATGGGGGCCAGTAACCCGCACCCGCATGGCCAGGTGTGGGCCAACGAGAGCCTGCCCCACGAGCCGGCCGAGGAGTTGGCGGCGCAGATGGACTACTGGCAGGAACGGGGACGCTGTCTGCTGTGCGATGTCCTGGCGCTGGAGGAAATGCAGCGGGAGCGCATCGTCTGCCAGAACGATCACTTCGTGGCCCTGGTGCCCTTCTGGGCCGTCTGGCCCTTCGAGACGATGCTGCTCAGCCGCCGCCACGTGCCGTCGCTCCTGGAACTAAGCGACGTTGAGCGGGACGGGCTGGCGGAGATCATCCAGCGGCTGACCACCCGCTACGACAACCTGTTCGAGATATCCTTCCCCTACTCCATGGGCTTCCACCAGCAGCCGACCGACGGACGGGACTACCCGGCCTGGCACCTCCATGCCCACACTTACCCGCCGCTGCTGCGCTCGGCCGCGGTGCGCAAGTTCATGGTCGGCTACGAGATGCTGGCCGAGCCGCAGCGGGACATCCCCGCCGAGGCGGCCGCGGCGCGGCTGCGGGAACTGCCAGAAGTGCACTACAAGCAGCGGGGCGAGACCCCGTAAGGGTGCACTTGCAACTCAACCGCAGATCTCACAGATTGCGCAGATGCGAAAAACGGTGAAATCGGCGCAGTCTGCGGTCGAATCTTAAGGCGGCGTCAGCGACGCCGCTTTTTGCGTCGGGGCTTCTTCGACTTCTTCGGCGCCGGAGCCGCGTGCTTGCGGCGCGTGGTTTTGGGCTTCCGAGGGGGTCGGTCAGGCGCTGCCTGGCGGGAGACGTTGGTGAACTCCACTAACGGGATGGGGTTGTCGTCGCCGTCCAACGGCAGATGGCGTTTTTCCTCGGGGATGGCGTCCAGATCAACGATGCCCGCCACAGCGAACTCGCTGCCGATGTCCCAGTGGGGCAGCCTATGCTGGAGCATCTCGCTCACCTGGTCTGGATTGATGACCACGGTGGGGCAGCGGGTGCAGAACCAGCCGAAATCAGAGCCCATGATGAAGGGATCGGTGATCTTCTTGCCCCGCCTGGTGACGACCAGGTACGTCTGGGTGCTCTGCTGCAGAGCGCCGCCGCAGCGCGGGCAGGGGCCGGGCTGGTCCTCAAACCGTTGGTAGATGCACTCGCGCGGCGCGGTGATATCAATGGCGGTTTCTTCGGCCACCGGGATTTCCTGTACCTCTTCTTCTGGCTCAGTGGTCAAGCGTCGTCGCCGGGGTGTCGGTAGTTTCATGGAGTTTCCTCATTACTTGCGGCTCATGTCTTTCAACCCTGCTACGAGATAAACCGGCTGACAAAGGTAAGGTACCCCTGCCGCCCGCCTTCCCGCGTCCAGAGGTGGATGGACTTGCGGACGCGTTTGAGGCAGGCGATGATCTCATCCCGGGTCACGGGCTCTCCCAACGCAAAGGCGCAGAGGCGCAGAGGCGCAGAGAAAACCCTTTGTATCTTTGCATCTCTGTATCTCTGCTTTTACAGGTTGTTGACCACGCGGTGAAAGCCATTCTTAACCAGCCTCTCACCGAAATTGATGACCAGCCCCAACTTGAGGCCGGTCAGCCGCAGATAGGTCAGCGTCTGGACTTCAAAGATGCGGTTATAGTCGGTAGTCGCTTTGCACTCGACGATGACCTTGCCGCCGACCAGCAGGTCGAGCCGCAGGGGCACGGCCAGGGTCTGACCTTTGTATACGACGGGGACTGCCTTTTAGCGCTCCACGGACAGGCCCTGCTGTTCCAGTTCCCAGGCCAGGGCTTCTTCGTAGACGCTCTCCAGCAGGCCCGGTCCGCCCAGGGTGCGGTGGACTTCGATGGCGGCGTTCAGGATGATCTTGCTGATCTCGTTCTCGTGCATGGGGTCTCCTTGAAACGCAGAGCCGCAAAGGCGCAGAGCCGCAGAGCATTCATGGTTTCCTTTGCGCCTCCGCGTCTCTGCG
>JACNHM010000465.1 GCA_014383605.1 Chloroflexota bacterium | reverse complement strand
GTTTGCATGTTCCCTCCTTCGCCAACGAACTGCAGGCTGAAGGAGACTTATACCATATCATGCCTGATTTGGCAAGCCCGATCCAAAAACCTACCCCTAAAAGCCCCCGGCCCCTCCCTCAAGTGCGGGGGAGGGGAGGCTATGTCCACACCAAGACCGCGCAGCGCGTCGCTGGCGATGAGCAGAGCGGCGGGGTCGAGGCCGGGGAGGAGGGCAGCGGGGTCGCGTTCGCCAGCGAGGATGCGGCGCAGGGCGGCGACCAGGCGGCGCCAGTTGTCCTGGGTGGAGAGTTGGGCCAGGAGGGACTCCAGTTGCGCAGCCACCTGCGTATTCCCCCCACAGGCGGCGACGACGGCCTGGATGATGGGCGCCCACTGTTGACGGATGCGGGCGATGGCGGCCCCAGGCGAGACTTCCGAAGTTTGGGAAACTTCGGAAGTCTGGGGCGCTCCCCCTTCGGCTCCGCTCAGGGCAGGCCCCGACAACCGGGCCAGGATAGTGCGGATGATGAAACCTGTTTCTCTATCCATACCTGCTACTAGCGCATCGGCATCACGCTCACCGGCGATGACACGGCGGATTGTATTGGCAACGCGTTGCCAACGCTCGCCACCGGCCAGCATCTTTGGATACTCGCCCTCCACGAAAGCCAGCGCTTCGGCATCTCCCTGCGCGGCCTGCACTACCGCTGCAATGAGTGGTTGAAATTGCCGGATTTCATGCGCCGCCCCCGCATACGCCGCGTAGCTCTCCTGCTCCTTGCGCCGCCACTGGGCGGCCTCGTCGGCGCGGCCCTGGGCCTCGGCGATTCGGGCCAGGACGCTATACCCTTTCCACACATGGGTTTGGATGTGATGCTGCTCCACGATTTCCAGCGCCCGGTGGGCGTAGCGCGCGGCCTCGTCGAGACGGCCCTGGGAGAGGTAGAGGTCGGCGAGGTTGCTGAGCCGCGTAGCCAACCCTTTGCGGTCACCCAATTGCTCACCCAGCTCAATCGCCCGCAAATACCACCGCTTCGCGTCGTCGAGCCGACCGGCGCCCTTGGCGACGATGGCGAGTTGGTTGCAAGTGCGCGCCACGCCGGGCAGATCATTTTGTGCTTCCTTGAGCTTAAGGCTCTTCCGGTAGCAGCGCTCCGCCTCGTCCCAATCCTGGGCATCCTCCGACACCATCCCCAACTGGTGCCAGGCGACGGCCTCCATCTGCGGCTCGCCCAGGGCGCGGAAGGTATCCAGCGCCTCGGTGTGGCGCCGCGCCGCCTCGGCCAGGTCCCCGCGCGTCATCGCCAGTGTGCCCAGTTGGCCAAGGTCAACACCCTTGCCCCGGGCATCACCTAGCTCCTCGTCAATCACCAGAGCAGCTTTGTATTCCTTCTCGGCATCGTCAAACTGCCCCAGCTTTCTATACTGGTCGGCCAACTCTGTATGAACAGCACCCACCATCTGCTTCGCCAGTTCGCTCGATTCGCTGATTCGCTCAAACTCCTCCAACGCCCGCCGGTGGTACTCAATGGCCTCCGTGGGCCGCCCCTGCGCCTCCAGGCAGCGGCCCAGGCTCCAACACGTGTAGGCACGGTCATAAGCTGAGTCGTAGGCAGCTTCCTTCGCCAGCCGCTCCAACAACTCGCGGAATACCTGCTCTGCCTCCGCCGCTCGGCCCTGCTGCCACAGAACCTCCCCCTGCTGGGCCAACATCATCCACTCTGCCCTTGTCAACCCTTCCTCACCTGCCACTTGCAGACCTGCAAACTTGCTCACTTTCTCCATCATCGCGTCCCGCTCTCGCCAGCGGCCAAAGTGATCCAGGAACTTGGCGATGCAGGTGGCAAACTCCACCGCCTCCGCCGCGGCGTCCGCTTTTATGGCCAGGTCGAGGGCGCGGCGCAGGTTGGGCAGCTCGCGCAGGGCGATGGCGCGGGCCTGGTGGGGGGTTTGGGTGTCGGCGCGGTGCAGGTAGTTAGCCAGGGCGTAGTAGCGCTGCCAGTAGCGCTCCTCCAGCTCGGCGCGGCGGGCGGCGGGAAGCCGGGCAGCCAGGTAGGGCGCCAGCGTGGGGTGGAAGCGCAGGAAGGGCGGGTTCACGCCGGGCACGGACTCGACGGCGACCAGGGCCGCCTGCTCCAGCTCGGCGCGGGCGGTCTGCCACAGCTCGGGGTCCATCTCGGTAATCTCCAGTAAATTGTCTTCGAACGCCGCTCCCTGAAACACGGCCAGGTCGGGCAGGGCGGCGCGGGTCTCGTCGCCCAGGCGGCGCAGGGAGAACTCCAGCGAGATGGTCAGGCTCTCGTTGCGCTCCACCGCCGCGCCGGCCGTAAAGCCGGGCAGCAGCTCCTCGAAGCGGGCGGTCAGCTCGGCGGGAGTGTACTCGCGCAGGTGGGGCAGCGCCAGGTAGAGCGAAAGGGGATGCCCACCCAGGTGGGCCATCAGGTGCACCAGTTCCTGCCGATCCACTGCCGCGCGGTCAATGCCGTGGTCGTCCAGCACGGCCGCCGCCAGCGCCAGGGCGTCGGGCGTGGCCAGGCCACCCAGCTCAATGTGCGTACACGTCCTGGAGGGGCTGAAACGGGCGTCGTTGAACGCCGTGTCCCGCGTAGTAATCAGCACCCTGCTCCTTGTCTCCTTGTCCCCTGCCACACAACTCCACACCGCATCCAGCACGGTCTTGAGTTCCTCCGGCGGCATCAGCGGCTCGCGGCCCAGGACGGATTCAAAGTTGTCCAGGATGACCAGGGCGGGCTGCTGGCGCAGCAGGTCGGTTATCCGCTCCACGGGGCCTGTTCTGAGCGCCGCTTCGCTAACGGTCGAAGGGCCTGTCCTGAGTCCTGTCGAAGGATCGCCCTCGCCGATCACAAAATTGGGGTCGCCGCTGACGGCCTGCCCCACCCAGGAGCAAAGCTGACTCAGCGAGCCGCCGTGCTCAAAGGAGACGAAGGCTGCGCCGCCGGGGAAGCGTCCCGTGCGGTGGAACCAGCGGCCCGCCTCGGCTGCCAGGGCCGTCTTGCCCATGCCGCCAAAGCCGTGCAGCACGACGACCGCTTTTTCGGCCAGGGCGCGCTCCAGTTGGAGCATCTCGCGGGCGCGTCCGTGGAAGCCGTGATGCGGCTCGCGGGGCAGGCCGCCGGGGGCGTTGGGGTCGGCCAGGGCGCGGGGTAGGCCCTCACCCCCCGGCCTCCTCTCCCAACCTTCGGGAGAGGGGGGGGCTGGCGCAAACACGACGGGGTCGGCGGACTGCTGGTAGAGGGCGGGGAGGAACCAATCGCGCAGGCGGATGGTCTCTTCGACCAGCTTGCCGTCGGCGTCGTGGCGGGTCAGGGTGTGGCGTTTCTCATCAGCGTGCAGCGCAATACGGCCTTCGTCCACTGCTTGACCCACGGTCAGCCCGCCGACCAGGCCACCGTAAAAGGCGGCGACGAATTTGCGCGCCGCCGCCACCAGCACCGAATAGTTCATGGCCAGCACGCTGCCCACCCCGGCCCGGATGAGCCGGGCGGCGACGCTGGCGTAGGGGTTGGCCTCCTCTTGCGCCGCGCTCTGGCAGGCACTCAGCACCATCAGCGGCACGCCACAGCGGTTGAGCAGCGTGCCCAGCCGGTTGGCGTCCACGCGGTCGCTTTGGTGCTCGTCGTCTTCAAAGAGCAGGTAACCCAGACCCAGGTTGGCATCGTAGACACCGTGCCCGTCAAAGTGGAGCACATGTACCGGCGGTGCTTTGCGGTCGCGCAGGCGGGCGATCAGCGCGGGAAGCGTGGGCGGGTAGAGAAACTCGGTCGCCACCCGGCCGCCCAATTCGTCCAGCGCGTCGAGCAGCGGCAGGGAGTCGGCGCGCGGATCAATGAATCCCTCCCCCCTGGGTCGGGAGACGACCACCAGCACCCGCACCGGCAGGTCGAAGGGCTTGAGCGGGGCGCCGGTCGCTTTCTTCAGCCGCCGCCGCACGCCGATGCCGGCGGAGAAGAGATGCCCGCCCTCGTCGGCCAGCAGCTCCCACGGCAGGCGCAGCACGCGGGGGTCTACGGCGTCAATGGTCAGCAGCTTGCCCTCGTCCCCCGCGTCCACGAACTGCTGCCACAGCCCGCCCGCCTCAGAATCGGTGATGATGCTACCCCGCAGGGCGCGGCCCCAGTCCTCCAGCCTGGCCTTAATGCCTTCGGCGCGCTCGTAGTCCGGCCCGGTGGGCCACTGTGCAAATATCTCCAGATACCAGCGCAGGTCGGCCAGCGTGTCGTCGTCCAGCGGCAGCTCGAAGGGCGCGGGGTCGGTCCGGGTGCCCGTATCCGGGCGGAAAAGACTCACCTTGAGGGGTGAATCCTCCGTTTCGGCGGTGAAGTAGGTTGTCAGTTCGATCATGGGCAGCTCCTTTGGGTGTGTTTCATTTCAGTTGGAGGGGAATCCTTGCGAAGGTTCGGGCAACGATTTCAATCCAGCAGTGCTACCCCCAACCTTCGCAAGGATGGCTCAACCCATTTGAAACGCACCCAACTCCTTTTCAGGCGGGTATCATCCGGCTGACGTGCGCCCGCGCCTCCTCCGGCAGCCCGACGCGGATGATCCCGCCGAAGCGCGTCTCCAGCGTGGCGACCAGTTCGATGCTTAACCGCACGCCGCCGGCGTCATCCGGCGCGTCCAGCACAGCGTAGACGCTCTGGCAGCCCAGCAGCGGGTGGGCCGCGTGGTGGGCGAACTGCCAGGCGGGATGGCTCTCGCCCAGCCCGTAGCCCTGCAGCACGGGGAAGGTCTGGTGGTACTCGATCTCCGCGCCCACCTCGAACAGGCTGGCTTCAAAGACATCGGCGAATTTCAGGTCTGGCCCCAGGCCAAAGGTGAATTTGCCCTTTCGCTCGGCGGTGAGTCGCTGCGGGTAGAGGTCGTGGGCCACGACTGCGCCGGTCCCCGCGCTGTGAGGGCGCAGGTAGGCGGTCAGGGTGGCCTCCTGATAGAGAGTGCGTGTGTCGGCGGGTGGATGCAGAGTGCAGGCCAGGCGGAGCAACGTGTAGCGTCGGTCGCCGGCGGGGGGCGTCCATTTCTTGCCGGTCTCGCCTTCCATCGCCTGCTCGGCGGGCCACCAGGCCGGCTCGCCCAGCGTCACGCGCGGCAAAAGCGGGCCCCCTCTGTATGCCGGGCCCAGCGGCTCCAGATTGCCCTCCCAGGCTACGTCGTCAATCTCGGTCGGAGTGATAATCCGCATCGTTTCGCCTCCTCATTATTGATGTTCTCACTCACTGCCAGCGACCATAAGAATATCACACACGGGGTTGGTTGTCAAACTCCGAAGCTGTCTGCTGCTCCAGCGTGGGCCGTCCCTCGGCGTCCCAAAAGACCCTTAGGGTTTTGGAAACCCTAAGGGTCTGAGGGGACGTTTGGACCACGAAACACGCGAAAAGCCACGAAAGGCTTTCGCGTCCTTTCGTGACTTTCGTGGTCCAAACCCCGTTATCACTCACTAACGGGCAAGAAGCTTATCAAATCAGTATATTCATCAGGTTCGGTAGCCAGCCAAATTAAGGCCAGCTCATCAACTGTTTCACCCAACGACATTTTGTTGTGTAGAATGAAAATGCCTGGGACATGTCGTCCTGCAAGGAGGTGATCTCTCAGGTGAATGGGCATAGAGGCGCGGTTATTAGTCACCAACGAGAAATCGTTGTTCTCACACCAGAGCAAAATGTCAGGGTCAAGCGCACCATGCGGAGGCGCGCCTGGGTCGCCTATCCGCCAGACCGCCATTTCCGGCCATTGTTGATGTAGCGCAGTTTTCAGCGTGGGGTCAACGTTTTCATCCAGCAGGTATTGACGTATGCGCATGGCTTTGTGTCCTGACTGGCCAACGTCCAGTTGCTATCCATTCAGCTTTGATTTTACGCAATCTCAACGTGGCTGGCGTGGGGCTGTGAGCTTGCTCTTCACGCATACGTCGTCCATGCTCTATCCAGTCGGTGAGATATTGAGTGATCTCTTCTTTTTTGTGCAAATAGTAGGTAACAGTGGCGTAAACTTGCTCCAGGGTAAGTGAAGGGTAAGTTTGAGCAATCGCTTCGGGTGTTTGACTGCGATGGATGAAATCATACAAGATGGTTTCAATACCCACTCGCGTTCCTTTGACCCGAATATCATTGGGAGCCAAGAAATCAAAATAGTCTTCCAATTGCATCGCATTACCTCCTCAAATTCAATCGCCGGCTCAGTCTCTTGCGGAGGCCAGCCGCTTCGGGCCGCCGGCTGGCGACCCTATTCAACGGATAGAGTATAACACCGCGCTGCTACATTGTCAAGAAGCCCCCCCCAGCCCCCCAATCCCTTCGGCAGGCCTGTCCTGAGCGTAGTCGAAGGGCTCAGGGCAACGCTCGGCCGGCGCTGACCCGGCTTCGACGAGCATCCTCCGGTTGACGAGTTCCCCCACCAGCCCCAGCACGTCCGTCTCGATCTCCTCCGATGGGGCCTCCTGACGTTTTACGTTTCGCGTTTGAGAAGCACTGCCCCGCCCCGCGCCATTCTGTCAGAGATGTGCAAGTGAACCACCTCAAACCCGCCCGCTTCAAACTCCAACCTGAGCTTCTCCTCCGACAGAAAGCCGTGGATGAACTCGACGTTATGTCACAGCATGTCGCCTTTCTCATAATGAAGAGACCTCAGAGGTTCTGGAGACCTCGAAGGTCCAGGTTGCTACTCCAGCTCCAATTCTCGCAGCTTCTCCCGCGTGGGCTGCCCGTCGGCGTCCCAGCCCATGACGGCATAGAAGTCCCGCACCATCGGCTGGATGGCTACCGTCATGCCCTGGGCTGGCCCGTCGGGGAGCGGCTCTTCGGTGAAGCGGTCGGGCAGGTCGTCGTCGTCTCGCGTCGCGCCGTGGCGCAGGTTGAACAGCCGCTCGGCGTTCAGGATGCGCTCGCCGATGGTCAGCAAGTCGGCGGCGGTGAGCGGCCAACCGCTGAGGGCCGAAGCCAGCGCCGCCTCGTTCTCCAGGCTGAAGTCCCCCACCACCGACAGGATCGGCACCTTGCACAGCCCCAGCGAGTCCAGGATGGCCGACACGATCATGGAGCGCTTGACCAGCGCGCCCTTGCCCTCGATGGAGAGGCGATCCACCGCCTTCTCAGTGCCGAAAACCTCCCGCCCCTGCGCCGCGTCCCAGCGGTACTCAGGGATGGCGTAGACGCTGGTGAAGTCAGCGCCCCGCGTGGAGACGGCGTAGCCCAGTGCGGTACCCATCGCCCCGCGAGGATCGTAGGCGGTCAGCTCCAGCCCTTTGCTGTGGAAAGCGTACTGCTCCGCCCCGCGGCCGATGATCTGCGCGGCCCGCTGCACCCCCTCGGCCAGCACAGCGCCCAGCCCCTCCCGCCGGGCGATTTGGCGCATCACTGTCTCCATGGCCTCGGCGTTGCCCCAGGTGAGCGCCACCCCGCCGGTGTCATCATCGGTCAGGATGCCCCGTTCGTACAACTCCATGGCAAAGGCCAGGACGCCGCCGGTGGAGATGACGTCAATCCCCAACTGCCCGGCCAGGTTGTAGAGGTACAGCAGCGCCTCCACGTCGTCCAGGCCGCACTTGGAGCCCAGGGCGACGATGGGCTCGATGTCGGGCCGATCCCCCTCAATAGCGAAGCGGCCACTGGGCACCTTCAACTCGGCCTTGCAGTGCACCGGGCAGCGGTGGCAACTGCGCGACCGGGTGACGTATTTGATGATCTGGCGGCCGTCAATTTGGTCGGCCCCCTCGAACTGGGTCTGGCGGTAGTTGCGCGTGGAGAGCAGCCCCTCCTCGCGGGCCCAGGTCACGTAGGCGCTGTTGCTGTAGCGGGCGAAGGTGTCGTAGCGGGGGGCGCTGCGTATCTGCTGGATGTATTGCTTCACCAGTTTAAGACTTCGGAAGTCTTTCGAGACTTCCGAAGTCTTGCGTACGGCGATGGCCTTCAGATTCTTGGAACCCATCACCGCGCCCATGCCGGTGCGTCCGGCAGCGTGGCCCCGTTCGGTCATGATGCAGGCGTAGCGCACCCTGTTTTCCCCGCCCGGCCCAATGGCCATGATCTTGGCTCTGGCTTCGCCCAGCTCCTCCTGCAAACGGCTCTGAGTGGTCCAGGCGTCCAGGCCCCACAGGTCTTCGGCGTCCCTGATCTCGACTTTGTCGCCGTGGAGCCAGAGCACCACCGGCCGTTCGGCGCGGCCGCGGATGAGCAGGCTTTGGAAGCCGGCCGCTCGCAGCTCGGCCCCGAAGTGGCCGCCCACGTTGGAACTGCCCAGCAGGCCGGTCAGCGGCGAGCGGGCGCCGACGTGCAGCCGCGACGAAGCCGGGGCCTGGGTGCCGGTGAGCAGCCCGCAACTGAGGATCAGGACGTTCTCCGGCCCCAGGGGATCGGTCCCCGGCCCGACGTGCTCCAAGAGCTGCCAGGCGTTCAACCCCCGCCCGCCCAGGAACTTGTGGGCCAACTCCTCGGGGAAGTTGACCACTTCCACTTCACGACTGGTCAGGTCAATTATCAGCGATCTTCCTAGAAAATCAGACATGTCATCCTCTCGGCAACTCCTTATACCTTATCGACCGAATTCTTGCACAACGAGCAAGAATTTCAGAACGCACTTTTTATCTGCCTCGAATTTCACGAATTAACACGAAAAAGGAAAAATTAGTGAAAATTCGTAACTACCCAGAGGTTCGTCCGGCCACCCTTGCGAAGGTTGCGAATAGCACTGGCAACGAAGCAGTTTTGGGTGGACGAAGACATTTCTGGCTTGAAATCTGCTCACAAACCTTCGCAAGGGTTCCATGCCTGGGTAGTTACGAAAATTCGTGTAATTCGTGGCAAAAAGCCCTTCGGTTCTGGCTTGTCCAGGTTAGGGTTTTGAAAACTCTAAGGGGCTTTATGATACCTTCAGGGCGTGATCACGGTGCGGACGTCGGGGCCGAAGGACTCCAGGTCGTCCAGGGCGGTGTTGATGGCCTGGGCGTCCAGGGGCACCGTGCGGGTGATCACGGACGACAGGTCCAGCGCGCCTCGACGTGCAAGCTCGACGAGCAGGAATAGCTCTGACAGGAGATGGTCGGAGCAGCCGATGATCTGGACTTCTTTCGGGATGACGTCGTGGTAGGAATGGAGCTGGAAAGGTTGTTCGGCGATGCCAACCAGTACCGCTCTCCCGAACACCCCCAGCGAGTGCACCGCCTGCTCTATCGTCTGCCGCAAACCGACCAGCTCCAGCGCCACGTCCACGCCCTGGCCGCCGGTCAGCCTGCTGATCTCCGCCACCGGGTCGGAAATGCTGGCGTTCACCGGGATAGCGCCGTAGCTTTCCGCCAGCCTCAGCTTATCGGCGTTGATGTCCACGGCGTACACGTCCAGCGCGCCGAAGGCCCGCGCCAACTGCACCGCCGAGATGCCCAGGCCACCGACGCCGAACACCGCCACGCTCTCACCCGGCTTCAGTTCTGCCTTGTTGAGCGCGTGGAGCGACGTAGCCGACGAGCACATCATGATGGCGCCCTGCTCGAAGGGAATGTCGTCGGGCAAGGGGACGGCGTTGTGCGAGGGCACGGCGATGTATTCCGCGTAGCCGCCGTCCTGATACTTGCCGATCATTGAGCCTGTGGCGCAGAACTGCTCGCTGCCCATGGCACAGTAGCGGCAATCGCCGCACGATACCAGGTAGTGCAGGCATACCCGGTCGCCTGGCTTGACGTTCCTGACGGCCAGGCCGACCTCCTCGATCACGCCTGCCACCTCGTGCCCCAGTGTCACGGGCAGATTGGGGACCGGCGAGGCGCCGGTCCGGTAGTGCATGTCCGAACGGCAAATGCCCGCCGCTTTGACCTTGACCAACACATCGTTCACGCCCCAATGGGGCACGGGAACCTCCTGCATCTCCAGGGGCTGCCCTGGCTTGACTAGACGAACTGCTTTCATGGTTGCCTCCTCTCCTCTCCCTCCCGCGCCTCAGCCGCCTCCAGGATCGCCTCAATCTTCTCCGCTGCACCCTCTGGCAGAGGCGGCGGCTGGTGGGTGGCCAGGATTTCCCGCAGCTTGGCCCGGATGCGGTCGAGCATGGTCTGGGCGCCGGCTGCCTCCCAGGTCACCCACGGCTGGCGGTCCATGAGCGTGGGCGTCCAGATTTCGGCCCGGCAGTGCCTGGCGGTGTGTCGCTCGGACATGAACTCCCCGCCCGGCCCTACCCGGTCAATCAGGTCGAGCTGCA
>JACNHM010000370.1 GCA_014383605.1 Chloroflexota bacterium | reverse complement strand
CCGAGTGTTCGTGTTTGTGTCATCATTATGCCCTTTCTATGGGATAATGATAGCACAGATTGTGCAAGAATGCAAGGGTAGCTTCGGGTTCATGCGTCACGACCACGCGCCCTTCACGCCGAATGAAGTCGAGGTGGGCCATCGTTGCGTGTGCGCAGACCAGCATCCACCATCGTGATAACATCAATTCTCAGGCCAGTTATGCGGCCCTCCCTGGCTCTTGTCCAACTTCAATGGGCCGGGCAGTCCAAGGGACCACGAGCCAAGGGACGTCTGTCGCCGTAGCATCCACAGAGGCCGCCTCTCCTCTGCCCACTTCGGTTCTGGTGCACTATGTCACAAGGATGGTCAAACGAGGTCTGGGATCTCGTTACTGTCTCATGGCTATTCTACCACAGCTCTCCTGTTCGGTCAAGGAAGCGTGAAAGGCTTGGGCATCGCTCGGAATCGCAGGGAAACCTGGGTCGCGCCCTCACCTACTGTCAGCGGAACAGCAGAACAAATGGTGTGACCGCTCAGGCCCTCGCCCCACAGCCACGTCCGGCGGCAGAAACCATCGGTTACATCGGCTCCATCGGCTGACAGGGGATGGTCTCACGCATCACGTTTTACGTTTCACGTTTTACGCTTCACGCCCCAGTTCCATCCGGCCGCACGTAGGGGATGGTCTGAGGACCTTCGGGCAGCACGCCGATGGTGCTGCCGGGCCCATACTTCTGCCACAGGCTGGCGACGGTGGCCTCGATGTCGCCGCAGGGTATGAGCAGTGCCTCCACGATCTGCTCATCGCTCAACCCATCGCTGTGTACGTACACGTCGGCTTTCAGGCAGATCAGCGCCTGCACCTGCGCTTCCCACATGTCCTGCCGCTGGAAACCCGGCGACCGCAGCGTCGCCAGCAGAGCCTCCAGGCTGTCCGCTTCCCGCAGGATCTGCGCGTACTCCCCGTGCTCGGGAATGCCGTCCCCGCACGCCGCCGCGGCGATGATGCTGCCCCCTTCCCGCACGATCTGCGCCGCCGCGCTCATGCCCTTCACCGCCTGATACAGGTTGAGGTCCAGCGGATAACCCGAGTTGCTGGTGATGACGACGTCGAAGGGCTTCTCCACCGCCACCATGGCCGTCTCTTTCACGAAGGCACACCCCACGCCGTGCGCCTCCTCGGGATCACCGGAAAAGACGGCGGTGATCTCCTTGTCCCGGTTGAGGGCCACGTTGACGAGGAAATGAGGGCTCACCATCGCCGCCGCCTCCCGGATCTCTTCCCACAGCGGGTTGCCGTGTCTGACGCCCCAGCGAGCCAACGGGCTGTCCACGTTGCCCACGCTGTGGTTGCGCAGCACCGTGTCCAGCCGCGCCAGCCCCGGCATGATGGCCTTCCCGCCGCCGGAAAACCCGGCGAAGAAGTGCGGTTCGATGAATCCCGTGCCGATGCGCACGTCGCAGGCCACGAACTCCTTGTGGATCCAGACGTCGTTGCCGCTGCCGGTCGTGCCCACCCGCACGTGCGCATCGGGGGCCGTGGCATCGTTCTGGACGATGCGGTAGCGGGCCACGATGGCCTCTCCCAGCATCCCGCGCAGCTCATCGTCACTGTTGGCGCGGTGCGTGCCCGTGCCGTTGAACAACACGATCTGCTCGTCGGGCACGTGATCCAGTTCCGCCAGCAGCACCGGCAGCATGAGGCCATTGGGCGTGGGCCGCGTGATGTCGCTGAAGGCGATGCCCACCCGGTCCGAGGGCTTCACCAGCGTTCTCAGCGGCGGCGAGCCGCTGGGCTGGCGCAGCGCCCCCCGCAGCGCGCCGGCCGGATCGTCCAGCCCGGCGACGTAGCGCGGCTCAATGACCGTCACCTCCGCGCCGTCAGGCAGCGTGACCTCCAACCCCGTCTTGCCGTATGCCAGCCTAACCTTCATGGTTCCGCATCCTGACACTACAGCCGCATGTGACGTTATAGCACGGCCTCCTGACCGTGCCCCAGGCCCGATTGACCTGGCTCAGGCCGAGTCAGGAAAACAGGACACGGATGTGACGGATGCGACGGATTTTCACGGAATGTGTCTTGTTCTATCAAACCCGTGAGAATCCGTCCCATCCGTGTCATCCGTGTTCTATTTCCTGATCTAACGGATGGCGAGGAGTTGCACTCCGAGCCGGACACGCCGCCGCCTCGCCGCGCCACAGCACCGGCGCGCTGATCACCACCAGCACGCGCAGGTACTTCTCCAGCCCCGGCCTGCCCAGCGCGGCCAGGGCGTCGGTCCCCGACTGCCCCGGCACGATGACCAGATCCCCCTCGGCGGCTGGTCACGCTGGCTCGGCTGTACGACGTGGACATGAGCAACCCCTCCTCTCCAGAAGCTCTCAGCCTCCTGCCGTGTCTTCGCCAGGCAGTTCGTCGCCGCGCAGCGCCCAGAGGAAGGGCAACGCTTCGACGATCTGGACGCCCCCGTACTCTGCGCCCAGGTCCAGCAGGTGTGGGTCATAGGTGACCAGATAATCAGCGCCGCCGTCAACGGCACAGGCCAGGATCACGTCATCGTCGGGATCGGCGGCGACAACCGCTGGCACTTCGTCCACAGTCACCTTCTCAGCGTGCAGGTCCAAACGGCTGACCAGTTCTACCGTTCGCTCCGGCGAAACGCCTTTCGCATGAAGCTTCTCCGTGATTTCTTCAAGAATCGGATCGGCTATCAGCAGGACGAATTCGCCGTCCGTCCAACGACGCAGCACTTCAGCATTGGGGCTCCTGGCACTGGAAGTCAGCACGGCGGCCACATAGACGTTCGTGTCAAGCACGGCGCGGAACAGCGTGGCCATTCTCCAACTCCAATTCCTCGGGGTTGTCAATAGCGATGCCTTTTTCGATGGCTTCTCGCCGTATCTCCTCCGTGATCTGGCGAATCTCTGCCATAATCTGCTCACGTGGCACGCCGGCCAGTTCAGCCGCGCGTTGGCGTATACGCTGCTTGAACTCCTCCAGTGAAAGACACTCCAGATCCTCTGCCGCTGACCTCCTGGCGCCGGCCTGCTGCCAGTTGAGGAAGCGGGCGAAATCTAGCACCGCTCGCACCTTCTCCTCCGGCAACCCCCTCACCACGCTCAGCAATTCGTCCCCCAGAGGCAGCACCTGTGCCCCTCGTTCGACCGCGTAGGCCACCCCAGCCTCTTGCACCTTCGTTTGATCCGCCTTCGGTTTCTCGGCCATCAGCTTCCTCCTTCCCCCCAACATTATAGCCGATGCTCCGGCAGACAGCAAATCGCACAGCGGCCCGCCAGACCCTCGCCAACTGCGCGACCTTCATCGCCAGCGGACGTCTCAATACCCAGAACCGCAGACCACAATTCACTCGCCACACACGGCTGGCCACGCCAGGGCAGCCTGGCCGTACCCTGAGGAGAACACACCCATGCCACCAACGACACGCTCCCGCAAACAGAGCCTGCGCCTGGCCCTGAGCCTGGCGCTGGCCGCGCCGCTGCTGGCCGCCGGCCTGCTCACCCGCGCCGCGCCGCCCCCGCCCGATCTCCAAGCCCCCCACGCCGCCGGCGAGTTGCTGCTCCAGTGGCGGGGGGCAACCAAAGCCCCTCCGTCGCCAGAGGGCCTGGACACCCTGCTGGCCTCACTGCAGGCCACCGTCGCCGAGACCTTTCCCGCCCTGGGCCTGGCGCGGCTGCGCTTGCCCGAGACACAGCTCGCCGCGGCGCTGACCCGCCTGCAGGCCGACCCGCGCGTGGCCTGGGCCGAGCCCAACTACCTGCTACAGCTCGATTTCACCCCCAACGACCCCTACTACGCCACCCATCAGGACAACTACCTCCCCAACATGGAGATGGAAGCCGCCTGGGACCTCTCCCGCGGCGATCCGGCCCTGGTCGTGGCCATCATTGACACCGGCGTGGACTTCGCCCACAGCGACCTGGCCGGCAGCGTGTGGATCAACGCCGGCGAAGTGCCCGCCAACGGCCTCGACGACGACGCCAACGGCTACGTGGACGACGTGCAGGGCTGGGACTTCTTCGGGGAGGACAACCTGCCGCAGGACGTGCACGGTCACGGCACCCACGTGACCGGCATCGCTGCCGCCCGCACCGACAACGGCCTGGGCATCGCCGGCATGGCCGGCGCCGTCACCGTCATGCCCTTGAACATCTTCTCTCCCCAGGGCTTCGGCACCTACGCCGACCTCATCGCCGCCATCATCTACGCCACCGGCAACGGCGCCCAGGTGATCAACATGAGCCTGGGGGCCGTCAGCTACTCCCGCGGCGAGGAGGCCGCCGTGAACTACGCCTGGCAGCATGGCGTGCTGCTCGTCGCCGCCGCCGGCAACAACAGCAACGACGCCATGCACTACCCGGCGGCGCACGATCACGTCCTCGCCGTCTCCTCGCTGACCGCCAGCGACCAACGTTCCAGCTTTTCCAGCTACGGCGATTTCGTGGATCTGGCCGCGCCGGGCTCTTCGATTATGTCGACCTATAGGAGCAACGGCTACGGCCTGATGAGCGGCACCAGCATGGCCTCGCCCCACGTGGCCGGGCTGGCCGCCCTGATCCGCTCCCGCAACCCCACGCTGACCAACGTCGAGGTGCGCCAGATCCTGGAAAGCGCCGCCGATGACCTGGGCGATGCCGGATGGGATCCCTACTTCGGCCACGGGCGCATCAACGGCCGCCGCGCCCTGGAGGCCACCCCCCTGCCCACGCCGCCGCTGCCCACGCCCCTCCCGCCTCCGCCGCCGCTGCCCCTCTGGCCGCCCTACTGCCAGGAGTTGCTGGTCAACGGCGGTTTCGAGGCCGCTGCCCTGACGCCCTGGCAGGTGTCCGGCGAGGCCGCCTTGGACGAAAGCGTGGTCTACTCCGGAGCGCGCTCGCTGCGTCTGGCCGGTGTCCGGGACAGCACCGTTGAGGCCTGGCAGCCGCTCAGCCTGCCGTCCGACGTCACGGCGGCGACCCTCTTCTTCGCCCTCCGCATCCACAGCAGCGACGTTGACTTCGGCAGCGATCCCCACGACCCCTTCGACGACCACCTGAAGGTCTATTTCCGCCACCTCAACGGCCAGCCGCTGATCGAGTTGCTGCGCGCCGGAAACACCAGCGACGGCTCGCCGGCCCTGCCCTGGGACGAGTATCTTTACCGGCTGACGGCAGAGGACCTGGACACGCTGCGCTACGCCGGGTCAGTGCAGCTTCACTTCTACGCCGACAACAACGACGACGACGCAACGACCCTGTTTTACGTGGATGACGTGCGCTTCTGCGTGGGGCGGGAGGGAATGGGGCCGCGGGTATTCGTGCCCCTGCTGGTGAATTGACTTCTATCCGGTCTGTGAGGCCCACAGGGCGAAGAAGTCCCACGTCGCCTTGGCCATGTCGGCTATGAGGGGATGGCTGTAGCGGAACTCCACCCAGCCCGGCTGGTACACGGAGATGCTGAGGACGTAGGGGCCTCCCGGCCCCCAGATGATGCCGGCGTCGCTCTGGTTCTCGTTGGAAAAGCCGTGCTTGTGCGCCAGGCGCGTCCCTTCCGGCAGACCGGCTTTGATGAACGTGCTGATGGGATTCAGCTCCAGCAGAGCGATGATGTTCCTGCACTCCTCGGACCTCAACTCGTTCGGGTAGGCCGCCAACAGCGCCCCTCCCCCCTCGGCGCATTTGCCCAACATCTCCAGCAGCAACCCGATCTCCTTGGGCGTCGTCTGCATGTAGGGGTCGGGATAGGCATTGAAGTCGCTGCGGCTGTTGGCGGCGGTGACGACACGGGGGACGGGAGCGTCAGAATCGTAAGGCCCCGCCATGAAGCTGTTGGCCAACCCCAGCCGCCGCAGGGATTGGGTGACCTGCTGCGCCCCCTGCTGCGCGCTGCCGCCGCCGATCTGGCTGAGCAACCAGTTGGCGTAGGCATTGCTGACCTCCGGCAGCGTCATCGTGGTCGTCAACGCTTCCGTGATCTCCACCTCCGGCGGGCCGTACACCGTCCGGTACACCCCGATGAAGATGGGGATCTTCATCACGCTCATGCCCGAGTAGGCCACGTCGCCGCCGATGTTCACCTCCTGCCCGCTGGCCAGGTGGCGCACGAAAACGCTGGACAGGATGGGCGTTTGCTCCATGCGCTTCTCCAGCACTTCCTTCAGCAAGGCGATGTCAGGCGCGGGCGGCGCCGCTTCTTCCAACACCAGCCAGGCCTGCCGTCCATCCGGATGGGGAGCAGCGAGCGCCTCCACCACACGCGGGACCGAAGCCTGGGCATCCAGCCGCAGCCCCGGTTCGCCGGGGCGAAAGACCACCGTCTCCGTGAAAGGCACACCCTCCCGGATCGACGCCACCACCGCCGAGCTGGGAGGACGGTCGTAGCGCACGGCCACGTCGCTCAGCCAGTCGCTGAGCATGCTCTCATCCACGTCGTAGCGCAGGGGGATGTCCACCGGCTCGGGGATTTGGTGCAGGATCTCGTCCACGAAGCCCCGCCAGAAGCCCATGCCTTCCCGCTGCGCCTCCGCTTCCGCCAGCATGGCCGCGGCGTCCACCCGCAAGCCCACCTCCTCCGGGCGCAGCAGCAACCGTTCCTCGCCATAGTAGACCCACACCGGCTCGGCGTAGGGGATGCCGATGGCCTGGGCGATCTCGTCCAGCGTGCTGCCTGCCGGCGGCTGCCCGGCCAGCGTGACCCAGGCCGGCATAGGCCCCTGGCTCTGCGCGTAATTCCAGGCGCGCGGCCCCAGGGCCATGGCGGCGAAGATCAGAATGACAAAAAGCAAACGCCCGAAGTTACGCATCTACTCCTGCAATCAGGGTTGCGATCCCAATCACAAATCTCCCAGATGAAATGCCTTGGCGATTTGTCCATACCAACCTGAAAGTCAGTTTGGCCTCAACACAAATCCGGTGCCAGTTCATGAAGCCGCTCCTCTCGCAGACGGCGCAAGTCTTCAACGGAATCAGGCAGGGGCTCGCCACCTCTGCGAGCCAGGATATCCGCCCGCAGCGCGTCGGCCATGGCCAGTGCTTCCCGCCGCCGGGCCTGGCGCATCCGATCCTCTGCACCAGCAGCCAGGGGATTCTTCATCTCAGTCACGTCCATCTTGTCCAGTCCCGCTCACCTCAGGCCATTTTATCACAGAGATGCGACTGCGGCCAAACGGCGGCAGCAGCTACTCCCACTCGATCGTCGCCGGCGGCTTGGAGGAGATGTCGTACACCACGCGGTTCACCCCCGCCACCTCGTTGACGATGCGGTTGGAGACCCGCGCCAGCAGATCGTAAGGCAGCCGCGCCCAGTCGGCGGTCATGAAGTCCTCGCTGGTCACCGCCCGCAAGGCCACCACGTGGGCGTAGGTCCGCCCGTCGCCCATCACCCCCACGCTGCGCACCGGCAACAGCACGGCGAAAACCTGCGCCGTCTGGCGGTACAGCCCCGCCGCCCGCAGCTCCTCCAGCAGAATGGCGTCGGCCGCCCGCAGCGTCTCCAGCCGCCCCCAGGTCACCTCGCCGGTGACGCGGATGGCCAGCCCCGGTCCCGGGAAGGGATGTCGCCAGACGATCTCCTCCGGCAACCCCAGCGCCTCACCTGCCGCCCGCGCCTCGTCTTTGAACAGCAAGCGCAGCGGCTCCACCAGCTCAAACGCCATCTCCTCCGGCAGGCCGCCCACGTTGTGGTGCGTTTTGATGGTGCGCGCCGCGCCGTGCTCGTCGCCGCGGGCGCTCTCGATGACGTCGGGATAGAGCGTGCCCTGGGCCAGGAAGCCGATCTCGCCCCAGTCGGCGGCCAGCCGCGCCGCTTCCCGCTCGAACACACGCACGAACCGCTCGCCGATGCGCCGCCGCTTCTCCTCCGGGTCGGTCACCCCGGCCAGATCGTCCAGGAACTCCTCCGTGGCCTTGACCGCCACCAGCCGCATCCCCTGCGCCTGCCGGAAGGTCTCCACCACCTGCTCCGGCTCGCCGCGGCGCAGCAGCCCCGTGTCCACGAAGACGCAGGTCAGCCGGTCGCCCACGGCGCGGTGCGCCAGCGCCGCCGTCACCGCCGAATCCACGCCGCCCGACAGTCCACAGAGCACGTGACCGTCGCCCACCCGGCCCCGGATGGCCGTCACGCTCTCGGCGATGAAGGAGTCCGGCGTCCAGTCGCCGCCGCAGCCGCAGACGTCGTACAGAAAGCGGCGGATGATCTCCTTGCCGCGCGGCGTGTGCACGACTTCGGGATGAAACTGCAAGCCGTAGCGGCCGCCGGCCAGGTCACCCATGGCCGCCACGGGGGAGTTACCGCTGCTGGCCAGCACCTGCCAGCCCGGCGGCAGCCTGTCCACCCGGTCGCCGTGGCTCATCCACACGGAGAGAGGAGAGGGGAGAGAGGACAGGAGAGGGGAGCTCACGCCGGTGACGGTGACCTCCGCCGGGCCGTATTCCCGCTCGCTGGCTGGCGCCACGCCGCCGCCCAGCCCCTGCGCCAGGAGCTGCATGCCGTAGCAGATGCCCAGCACCGGCGCGTGGCTCCCCAGCACGTAGCCCGGCAGGGTCGGCGCTCCCGGCTCATAAACGCTGGCCGGGCCGCCGGAAAGGATGAAGCCGCGCGGAGCCAGCGCCCGCACCCGCTCGGCCGGCGCGTCCCAGGGGATCAGCTCGCAGTAGACCTGCGCTTCCCGCACCCGCCGGGCGATGAGCTGGCTGTACTGCGAACCGAAATCGAGAACGACGATCGTCTCCCGTCGCGATTCTTTCGTCACCTTGACCTTGACGCCTGTCTTTCAGAGTTCCGGGTTCCAACGTTCCAGATTCAAGTTCGCGGCTCCGTTTTAACACCAACTCATAACCCCGAACCCCAAACGCCGAACCCCGCACATCACTCCAAAACGATCTTCCCCTCGTCCATGCTGCTGATCACCGCCAGTGACTCGACAGGTACGCCGAGATGGGCCAACTCCTCCCGTCCTTGCTCGAAGGCCTTCTCGATCACCGCGCCGATGCCCACGATGGTGGCCCCCGCCAGTTGGGCCAGCTTGGCCAGCGCATGGATCGTCCGGCCGCTGGCCAGGAAGTCGTCAATGATCAGCACCCGGTCGCCAGGGCCGAGGAACTCCGGCGAGACCATCAGTGTCACCTCCTCGCCTCTGGTGTGCGAAGGGGCGGTGGCCACGATGGTGTTGGGATGCATGGTCACCGGCTTCGTCTTGCGGGCGTAGACGACGGGGATCTGCAGCGCCAACGCCGTGGTCAGCGCCGGGGCGATGCCCGAGATCTCGGCGGTGAGCACTTTGGTGGCTCCACGACTGTAGAACCGCGCCGCCATGGCCTGTCCCACAGCCAGCATGAGCATGGGGTCCACCTGGTGGTTGATGAAGCTGTCCACTTTGAGGATGCCCCGACCCAGGTTCTTGCCCTCGCGACGGATGCGTTCGTTGAGTTCTCGCATGGATGACCTCTCTGAGACTTGCCCCCGGCAGGGGGTGGGGATGGGGAATGGATAGCCGATTTTACACCAACTGGGGCCGGCGGGCAAAGCTCACCCCCCTGCACGAGCGCAGCCCCCTCCCACGGGCGAAGGGGGCTGCCGACTCGGTCCAAATCGTGGAGGCCTGGCAGGGCATGCTGCCACGGCCAGGCCTCTCATTCGCTGGCTAAGGGTTCCGCGGGTAGCGGCGCAGGATCATGGGCAGGTAGCCGAATTCGTCCAGCTCCACGCACTCCTCCCGCCAGTGCGGATAGGTCAGGGCATCCAGGCCCATCATCCTCGCCTTGGGCTCGAAACCTCCGATCAGATCGGTGTTCTTCTCCACGATACCGCCGCCGAACTTCAACACGTCACCATCGGTGAAGGTGAGCGCCGGGTCTTCGTGGCGGTAGAGGATCTCGCTGGAGAAACGGGCTGTCTCCCTCTTGCCGAAGCAGTCGGCGCCGAAAGCGTCCAGCCCGAAGTCCACGCCGCGGTCGGGGATGCCGGCCGGGATGGGAGCCCATAGCCACTCGCCATTGCGGAAAACGACCGTCCCCGTAGCCGCCGAGAGCAGGTCGCCGTCCAGGATCATCGGCGCACCGGCGATCGCCAGCGTCCCCTCGATGGAGAACCACAGGTCAATCTCGTACCTCTTCAGATAGGTGGAGGGCATAGTTTCAAAGTCGGGTGAAGGGGCAAACTGAGCGTTTGGGTAGCTCTAGTCATCCAAGCGAGCAGGCTGGAGAGCCAACCAGCCGTTTG
>JACNHM010000409.1 GCA_014383605.1 Chloroflexota bacterium | reverse complement strand
CAGACCTCCGAGGTCTGGGAGACCTCGGAGGTCTTTTGGTAACTACTACGTGCGCACGGTGAGCGCACCGGGCAGCAGACGAAAAGCAGCAGGCGCTTCACCCACATACTCGCCATCCGCCTGCAGGAGCAAGCGCTGCGCCGATTCCACGCGCACGGTGCGGGAGCGGTAAACGTCCACCTTGGGGTGGGTCAGGTGCGTGCCGCGATAGACGCGGGGCACCTGCAGCAACAGCTCCAGCTTCGTCACATCGCCGATGATGACCACGTCGAAAAGGCCATCGTCGGGCGTGGCGTCCGGCGCGATGTGCATCCCCCCGCCGAAGTAGCGCCCGTTGGCGGCAACGATGGCGTTGGCCCGCTGCTGCAGCGTGCGGTCGTCCAGGGTGACGACGACGGGCTTGTTCTCGTAGGTGATGAGGGTGGCGACCAGGCTGATGAGATAGGGGATGGTTCCGCCGCCCGCCTTGGACTTGCGGTTCACACGGAGCGCCACCTCGCCGTCGAAGCCGAGCCCGGCGGCATTAGGAAAGTACTCGATGATCCCCTGCCCCTCTCGCCAGCAGTGGATGACCCCCAGGTCAATGCGGCGATCTGAGCCGTGCACCAGCCGGCGGGCCGCGGCCAGCGGTTCCTGCATCAGACCCACGGTGCGGGCAAAGTCCGACCCCGTGCCACAAGAGATGGCCCCCAGCACCACCCCTTCGGGCACCTGGCCGTCAATCACCAAACCATTGACCACCTCGTGGATCGTGCCGTCGCCGCCGACGGCGGCGATCAGGCGGCAGCCATCGGCCACGGCCTGGCGAGACAGCACCACGGCGTGGTCGGGGCCTTCGGTGAACACGTGGTCGAACTCCGCCCCTTCCCCGTGCAGCTCCTCTCGCAGCCGCGGCCACAGCCTGGCCCCCTGGCCGTTTCCGGCCACGGGATTGACGATCAAGCGCATCGGTTCTGTCGCCATTGTTCCCTTCCCATCAGTCTAGGCGTCTGGCGGCTTTTGGTGTATAATGTCTCCACCACTGGACTGGTTCCCTGCCGGTCTCCTGACCGGCAGCAGTGTGGACGGCGGTCAGGGGACCGTTTCGAACAAAGCGTCTCCTAACCACCCCATCACTACGATAGGCGATAGGCGATTAGCGAGATGCGATACGCCAAACTGGACGCTCTGCTTCTGACCCTGCT
Source organism: Chloroflexota bacterium (assembly GCA_014383605.1). The sequence continues at coordinate 9,125 of JACNHM010000409.1, read as the reverse complement.
CGTCATCGCCCGGGTGCGCATTGACACCCTGGCCGAGGCGGCTGTGCTGCCCCTGCGGCAACAGGACGTGGCCCGCCACCCGCTGCTGGGACGGCTGCTCTCGCCGGCGGCGCTGGAACTGCTGGCCCAGCAAGGCTTCGCCGACCCCATCACCCTGCTGCTGATCGTGCTGGCCCTGGCCGCGCTGATTACCTATCTGATCCTGAGCTTCACCGCCCAGCGACTCAGCCGCCGCGTCTACCGGGCCAAGCTGGCCCTCATCTGGCTCATCGTGGTGCTGACGGTCGTCGTGCCCACGCTGAAGATGACGCTGCTGCGGGAACAGAGCGGGCCGGCCAGCTACGCTCACGACGGCGGCGTCATCCAGACCGAGGCCACCGTCGAGTATTTCCTCAGCGGCCGCAACCCCTACGTCGAGGATTACCTGCAGACGCCCATGGCCGAGTGGGGACTGAGCGAGTTCCGCACGGCGCTCTACCACTACCCCTACCTGCCCTGGACCTTCGTCTTCTCGGCGCCGTTTTACAAGCTGAGCCAGGCGACCCTCGGCTGGTACGACCAGCGCTTCGTCTACCTGTTGCTCTTCGTCCTCACGCTGGCGCTGGCCCCAGCGCTGACGCCAGAATGGGACAGCAAGCTGTTGCTGCTCATGACTCTGGGGTTGAACCCCATCATGGGCAGCGACGTCATCTTCGGCCAGAACGACAGCTTCGTGCTCTTCTGGATCGTGCTGGCGCTGCTGCTGCTGGCCCGCGGCAACGAGATGGGCGAGGAGCGCCGCGCCGCGCCGTGGCGACTGGGCTCAGCAGCGGCCTTTGGCCTGGCCTGCGCCTCCAAGCCCACGGCCTGGTTCCTGGCCCCCTTCTACGCGCTGCTGCTCGTACCGTCGTCCTGCGCCGGTCAGGAGACCGGCGCGAACCGGCAGGGGTGGATTCGCTGGCTGATGAAGCTGGTGCGGAACGGCTGGCCAGCGCTGGTCGTCTTCCTGCTTCTCGTCCTGCCCTATCTTATCTGGGATGCCGGGGCACTGGTGGATGACGTCTACCGCTGGGCCAGCGGCCGCGGGGAACAGGCCTACCAGATCTGGGGCTGGGGCGCATCCAACCTGCTGCTGGCGCTGGGGTGGGTCAGCTCCCGCTTCGATTACTGGCCCTTCTGGCTGGCGCAGATCATCGTCGGCGGGCCGCTGCTGGTTTTCCTGCTCTGGCGGCAGTGGCGAGACAACCGCATCGCCGCCGCCTGCAGTGGCTACGCTCTCTTCCTCCTCGTTTTCTTCTTCCTCTCCCGCTTCCTGAACGAAAACTACCTCGGCTACATCCTGGCGCTCCTCGTTCTAGGGGTGTTTGGGCAGGAAGAGAGCGTGAAACGTGAAACGTAGAATCACATTTCAAATTCTCCGTTTCACTTCTCCAAGTAAGCCTCTGTTGCCTATGCTGGCTGCAACGTGGTTCGGTGGGCTATCCCGTGCTCAGAAAAACACCGGTTCCTGGTACTCGCCAAAGACCTCACGGAAGACGTTGCAGATCTCGCCCAGGGTGGCATAGGCTTTCACCGCCTCCAGGATGGGGGTCATCAGGTTCTCGTCGCCGCGGGCGGCATCGCGCAGCCGGGCCAGCGTGCGCTGCACGGCGTCGTTGTCCCGCTCCGCCCGCACACGGCGCAGCCGCTCGATCTGCCGCCGCTCCCCCGCGGCGTCAATCTCCAGCAGCGGGATGGCCAGCGGCTCGTCGGCCACGTACTCGTTGACGCCGACGATGACGCGCCGCCCGCGGTCAATCTCCCGTTGGTAGCGAAAGGCGGCCTCGGCGATCTCCCGCTGAAAGAAGCCCACCTCGATGGCCGGAATGACGCCGCCCAGAGCCTCGATCCTGCGGAAATAGTCGTGCGCCTCCGCCTCCAGGCGATCGGTCAGCGCCTCCACGAAGTAGGAGCCCGCCAGCGGGTCTACGGTGTTGGTCACGCCGCTCTCGTGGGCGATGATCTGCTGTGTGCGCAGGGCGACGGTGACCGCCTTCTCCGAAGGAAGCGCCAGCGCCTCGTCCATGCTGTTGGTGTGCAGCGATTGTGTGCCGCCGAGCACGGCGGCCAGCGCCTCGATGGCCGTGCGCACGACGTTGTTCTCCGGCTGCTGGGCGGTGAGGGAGCAGCCAGCCGTCTGCGTGTGGAAGCGCATCCACCAGGAGCGGGGATCCTTGGCTCCGTACTTCTCGCGCATCACCCGGGCCCAGACGCGGCGGGCGGCGCGGTACTTGGCGATCTCCTCGAAGAAATCGGAGTGGGCGTTGAAGAAAAAACTCAGCCGCGGGGCGAAATCGTCCACGTCCAGCCCCCGTTCCAGCGCCGCCTCGACGTAGGCGAAGCCATCGGCCAGGGTGAAGGCCAGCTCCTGCGCGGCGGTGGCCCCGGCCTCCCGGATGTGATAGCCGGAGATGCTGATGGTGTTCCACAGCGGCATCTCCTTCGTGCCGAACTCGATGGTGTCCACCACCAACCGCATGGAGGGTTCGGGCGGGAAGAGGAATTCCTTCTGGGCGATGTACTCCTTGAGGATGTCGTTCTGGATGGTGCCGCCCAACCTGGCCCGCGCCACGCCCTGCTTCTCTCCCACGGCGATGTACATGGCCCAGATGACCGCCGCCGGGCCATTGATGGTCATGGAAGTGGTCACCTTGTCCAGCGGGATGGTGTCGAGCAGGATTTCCATGTCGGCCAGCGAAGAGACGGCCACGCCGCACTTGCCGAACTCGCCGCTGGCCTCGGGGGCGTCGGCGTCGTAGCCGTAGAGCGTGGGCATGTCGAAGGCCACGGACAGCCCCGTCTGCCCCTGTTCCAGAAGGTACCGGAAGCGCTGGTTGGTCTCCTCGGCGGTGCCGAAGCCGGCGAACATGCGCATGGTCCACAGCCGGCCGCGGTACATGGTGGGGTGCACACCGCGGGTGAAGGGGTACTCGCCGGGGAAGCCCAGGTCCCGCCCGTAGTCCAGGTCGGCCACGTCGGCGGGGGTGTAGAGCCGTTTCACTGGTGCGCTGGAGACGGTGATGAATTCGTCGTGCCGCTCCGGATGGCGGGCCAGCGTGGGGTGCAGCGTCGCTTCGGCCCAGCGGGCCTGCTCCTGCTCGATCTTGCTGATGGCTTGCTTGTCGTACATGGGCAATGCCTCCCTGTTTGCTCACAGATCGCCGATTTGCCGATGTGTGATTTGCTGATTTGCAGACTTTAGCCTATAATCTAACCAGAGTTAAAGCATGGGTTAAAGGAGGTGTTCTTATGGCCGAAATTCTCCTCGCTCCTGATGAATTGATCACCAGTACGAAAGCTGCTGCTCAGCTCTCCCACCTTTTGGACAGCTTGCCCGATCGTCGTTGGTTCATCCAGCGGCGGGGCAAGATCGAAGCGGTGCTCATCAGTCTCGACGAATACAGACGGCTGTTAGAACTGGAAGAACTGGTGGATCATATGATGCTGGGCCGGCTCATCGAAGAGCGGGAACGGGTCAACGAAGAAGCATATCGCGATCTGGATGAGGTGCTCCAAGAGTTGGGCATCGAGGGCTGACGATGGATACCCCTTATGGAGTGAAGCTCCATCCAGATGCCCGATCCGATCTGGCCAGCCTGGATACAGGGCTGCAGCGGCAGGCTGCCAAGCAACTTCGTAAGCTCCACACACATCCTCACGCTGGAGAGCCCCTCGGCCACAAAGCGGGCTATGACCTGACCGGCCATCGTTCTCTGTACTTCGCGGGCAAACGCTATCGCATTGTCTATCGCCTGGATGACGAAGCCCAGGCAGTCTGGGTCATCGCCATTGGCAAGAAAGCCAAGTTCGAAGCCTACCGGCTGGCTGCCTGGCGCGCTGACGAGGATTAGGTCTTGCCGCCAGTTTTCCCTACCCGTGTTGACGTTATGACAAGTCTGCAAGCCCCGCCCAGCGGGCCGGGTTTGTCCACTTCTTGCCTTTCTGAGCCGGGCCGGTCGGCCCCGTAGTGCCCGGCAGGGGCAGCCCCAGCCAGCGCTTCAGCAACGCCCCCCAGTTCCCCGCGAACCTCGCGTTCCAGAGCTTATCGTCCAACCTGATCGGATCGCCCCAAGGTCGCTCCGCGCCCGGCCCGATGGAGACGTCGTTCCCTTCAGCGTGGTCGTAGGTGCTGCGCAGAAGCCAGTACCGGTACGCTTTTCTCTCCAGGTAGCTGGCATGGGAGCCGCAGCCCACATAGATGACCGGATGGGTGTCCTGCCAGATGGCCCCATCCACCGCGCGCAACGTCTCCCACTGCGCCTTCTGCGGCTTCAGCACGTGCCGGGAGGCGGCCACCCACTGCGGGTCGTTCTCGCCGTCCAGGTAGACGCAGACCACTTCCCAATCGCCCTCGTGATCGTTGTGGCCGCCGTGTGCGGCCCAGTCGTTGAAAGCGTACAGGAACCAGTACTGCAGCACCCGGTAGCCTCTGTCCTCGCAGACGTGATAGTGGTAGACGGGCAGGTATTGGGCCTGGTAGGGTGCAACCTTCTCCCGCGCCCGGCCGACGATGGAATCAGGCAGCGTGGCAAAGCCCCTTGCGGTGACCCATTCCATCTGCGCCATATCCGCAGCGAGGGCGGCAGCCGGCGCGTCTGGCACACCTCGGGAGGCATCGAACGCCGGCGACAGACCCAAGCCCGCCTTCAGCGCCGCCACGGCCGCGGGATCTTCCAGTTCGTCAAGCCACTCCATGCCCTCCTCGACCCGCCTCCGCGCCGAGCGGCTCTCTCCGGGATCGCGTCGGGTGGTCAACAGCGTATCCAGCGGCTGCCGCTGCACGCCGCCCCAGGCCGAGAGGCGTTCCTCAAGATCATCGGCCTCCGCGCGGCTGACGAGCAGCCGCGGCGCGACAACGCTGTCCGCGGGGGACACAGCGCGCCCGGTCTGCGGTTCCGCCCCCGGCAGGCGCGACAGCTCCAGGCCCTGATCCATCAGCATCAGGACGTCACCGTCGCCAACGTCGCCGGCGGCGTAGGCCAGGTAGCAGCGCTGCGATTCGGCCACCTCGCCCAGGTGCCGGAGCAGCGTCTGGCCCGGCGGATGCTCCCAGCCTTGCTTCCGGCGGCGCAGGCCGCATTCATGTACGTAGTGGCTGGCCGCCAGGGGGAAGAAGTTCTCGGAGTTGCCCTCGCCGTCCTTGCTGAACAGGAGCACCGGCTCGTGCTTTCTCACCAGTTCGAGGGTGTCGGTCATCTGTGCGCTCCCCTCTGTCTCATCGTTGATCTAAGTTTAGATCAGCTCGTTCTCTAACAGAATCCCCTCGACCCTGGTCATGAATTGAAGCAAAGGTCTGGGAGACACGGCTTCTGGAAGCGGTTCGTGCTGACCAGGGTCGTCGTAAGGGTGACGGTGCCACAGACCCCGGTCCCGATTCCAACCGTAGAGACGGCCCGATGGATCTACCAGTGCGAAGCTGAGACGGCCGCTGATCTCGCTGAGATACGCCTGAACAACCAACTCCGGCGCAATCCTCAAGTGGAGTGTGACCGTCGCATCGGTGCGATCGATTTCCACGAGGGACCGCACAAACCAGAAGCGATCCAACACCTCCTGAGCCTCGGACAACAGGTCCTCAATGGTGGTCATGGCTTGGGTCCCAGCAACTCCTGCAGCTTGCGTTGCATCGTCCTCATGCCATCTGACGCTGTCTCCCAGGCGATGGCGTCCGATTCCACTTCCCAGCTATAACCCCGCTCCTCCACCACATTGCGCACCTCGAATTCCTCATAGGTCATCCCATACTTCTGCTGAAGCATACGGTCGGTCAGACTATAGCGCGATAAGCGTCGGCGGTATTCAGCTTCCAGCAAAGACCGCAATTTGCTATCCACATCAGAAGGTATCAGGGGCAAGCTCTCCAGGTGCCGTGCGGTCTCTCTGGACACGACAATGGTCGTGTTCATCTCTCGTTGCAACACTGCATTCATTTGCCATCTCCTTCGCATTCAGTACTCAATTCCCCGTCGTCCTACGGTGCCGGCATCGTACGGATGTTTGATGGCCAGCATTTCGGTCACCAGATTCGCCCGTTGGATGATCTCCAGATGGGCGCCGCGGCCGGTGAGCACCAGTTCCACGTGCTCCGGCCTGGCGTCCAGTACCGTCAGCACATCGTCCAGACCGATGAGGCCATAATCCAGGGCTACGTTCACCTCGTCCAGGATGACCACGTCGTAGTCGCCGCTGGCGATGATCTGGCCGGCGTGTTGCAGCGCCTCGCCGGCCAACCGGACATCCTCGGGATCGGGATGTGCCCTGTTCACGAAATCGGGCCGGCCGAACTGGCGCAGGGTGACGCTGGGCAACTGCTGCACGCTGACCAACTCGCCGTAATGCGGCCAGCCCTTCATGAACTGGACGATGTAGACTCGCAGGCCGTGCCCGGCGGCGCGCAGAGCCAGTCCCAGCGCGGCCGTCGTCTTCCCCTTGCCCTCTCCCGTGTAGACCTGGATCAGCCCTTGCTTCAGCTTCATGTCCCTCAACTCCCGTCTTGCCAAAGAGCCCTGCTCTCCTTGCAGGGCTCCAATGCGCACTCAGCTCGCTAGTTTCTCTCGACAGAAGGCCAGAAAAACGCGCAGTGCTTGTTCAGGTTCATCAGGCAGATCGCTCTCCGTCACCTGTTCCTCAGCACCGTCATGGAAATGCTTGGGAAAGGTGGCAACGTGCCTCCAGCGTCCGTGAGGGATGTTGTCGTGTCGAAAGATAGTGCCGTCTACATGTTGACGCTCCCAGTGGTAAGCGTACCGCCCCGGACGCCGTTCGGAGAACCAGATATCTGCATAGGAACCGTCAGTGAAAAACAAACGTAGTTTAGCGGCCTGGACGGTGACCGAAAGCACAATGTCGGCGAATTCAGCCAGGGCGATGTCGGCGAGATGGCGCATCATGACTCCCCTAGCAGGCTGAGGAGTTCATCACGTCTGGCTTCCAGGTGGTCCAGTTGGAAGAAGTCCTCCCACGTGCCGGCCTCTGGCAGTGTGCCCTCCCGATAACGCGCTTCCATCTCCGCCGCATCCCGCACGCCGTATTTGCGGCACAGGTTCACGATATCAGCCTGCACCTCGCGAAGGCGGTACTGCAAGTAGACGCGCAGGCTTTCGCGCTCCAACTCCTGTTTGCTCATCTTCAAGCGGGTGGCAAGAGATGCATAACTCGCCATGTTTCACCTCCTCCTGCTCGCATTATAATTCATGCCCGCCAAACGGCAAAACCGGCGTGCCGGGCTCGACCAACCTTAGAATTTGTGCCTCAAGCCGCGAAACCCCCTTGACAAATCTGCGGGGGGGGGAGTAAAATGGGTTTGTGGAGGTGCTACGCTCCATGAGGCCGTGAACCTATGATAAGGCGAGGAGGTGCTTTTGTCAAAATCCTCATTGACGGGCCTGCGCAGCGGCAGAGGATATTGACATCTTGCGGCTCGTGTGCTATACTGTGCACAGAACGGTGAACAATCAAACCAATGCACAATGGGAGGGGTGGAAGTGACCATCGGCGTGATACCCATCAGCGATTTGAGCCGCAAGACGAAAGACCTGTTGGCGCGAGTGAAACGCGAACCCGTAGTTGTCACCAAGCGGGGATATCCTCAGATGGTGGTCGTTGACTACGACAGCTACCGGGAGATGGCGGCCCGCCTCGAGGAACTGGAAGATCTCGAGGACATCCGGGATATGCTGGAAGCTCTGCGAACCGATGAGAGTGAGAGTATGGATTACACAACATACCGGACGCGGAGACTGGCCAGTGTACAGAGTTAAGCTGCGAAGCAAGAACGTTCAAAAGCAGCTTGATCACCTATCGCCAGCCGATTTTCGGTTGGTAGACGAGAAACTCTTGTCCTTGGCTGAGAACCCTCGACCAGTGGGCTGCCGGAAGTTGGTTGATCACATCTACCGAGTGCGGGCTGGCGTGTACCGGATCGTTTACTTCGTGGATGACGAGAACCAGTTGGTGGAAGTGGGAAAGGTTGAGCGCAGGCGAGAACGAACCTACAAGGATATCGAGAAGTTGTTCCGCTAAGAACGTGCTGGACGAAAGCCAGAAGCCCCTTTCCTCACTCAGTGAGTGAAGGGGGCTTTCGCTTTTGCAGAAAAGGTGAAGCTATGCAGATCAACCGCTACGCTGGCTTCACCCCAAGCAGGTAGCGGTGATGTGCCCACACCGCCTTCAGCCGCCAGGGCAGCCGCACCCGATCCAGCCAGGCGTACCTCATCACCCGCTCGTGCAGCTCCGGCTGCTGGCCCAGGTAGTAGGCCATCGTGGACCACTGCCAGTTGTCGCCCGTGAACTGCTGTTCCAGCTTCTTGGAGCGCAGCCCCAGCCGCTTCAACACTTCGCTGGCCGGCATGACCGTGTCCGGCCAGGGCGGCACGTCCAGCACACCCTGCTGGACGATGCGCAGACCGGCCTCCTCCAGCGCCCGCCGGATGCGACCCACGTCCACCCAGCGCTCGTCCACCGTCTGGAAGAAGTCGCGGTCGAGCACCCGCTTGCGCAGGAAGTAACCCACCTGCCGGCGGTTGGGCATGGCCACGAAGACGAGGTCGCGGCTGACGCGGGCCAATTCGTTGAGCAGCGCTGCCGCGTCGGCCAGGTACCAGAGCGCCGCCCAGTCCCAGGCCAGGTCGAAGCTGTCATCGTCGAAGGGCAGATTGCCCCAGTCGCCCGGCTCTACCCCCAGCACCGTGGCGTCCAGCCCCAGTTCGTCCCAGATGCGCCGCACGCCGGCGGCCCGCTGCGGGTTGTCGTCCACCAAAGTGACCTCGCAGCCCGCCTGGGCCAGGGCCACGCTGTTGATGCCGCTGACGCCGGCCATGCCGTAGAGAGGCGCTTCCAGCACGGTCTGGATGTCGTGCTCCTGTTGCAGGGCCAGGAGGAAATCGTTGAGCACGAAGCGCTCGTAGACCAGCCCCAACCCTTCGTTGTAGTCGGTGAGGTAGTGTTTCCAGGAAGGTTCGCCTTCTTTCATGTCTCCTGTCCATACGGTTGCGAGCTTGATGAAGCGGTCGTCCTACGTGAAACGCGACGATTGAAACGCGAAACGTAAGAAACTGGACTCTGGCGAATTTTTCCGATCAGGTGTATAATTGCTCCAACTGAGGCCG
>JACNHM010000227.1 GCA_014383605.1 Chloroflexota bacterium | reverse complement strand
GGCAACCTTCGAAGCATCGGTGACCTCCAGTGTCGGCGCCGCAGCGGTAGAATACCGCTGGGACTTCGGCGACTACTGGGGGCCTTTCGAGACGTCCACTGAGCCGGTAGCGGTTCATGTGTACGAGAGAGAGGGCGTCTACAATGTCCGCGTGGAGGCGACCGATGAACTGGGGCACAAGGCCATCAGCGAGCCGTGGCTGGTAGAGGTGCAACGGCTGCCCCTGCCCGAGCCGGTGACAGTGGTGCTCCCGGCCGCGCAGGACGCCTATGTCAGCTCCTGGGCACCGGACGCCAACTACGGCGCGGGTCTCGCCTTCAAGGTGCGCCAGACTGGTGTGATGAACGGGCTGGTGCAATTTGACCTGTGGGGTATCTCCCAGGGGGCAACGGTGCTGGAGGCGAAACTGAAGCTCTATCCGACTTTCCGCAGCAACGGCAACCAGTTGTACCTGTCGGTCTACCCGCTGGAGCAGTGGTGGTGGGAAGGCGACGTGACCTGGAACACGGCACCAGCAGCGTCCGATACTGCAGAGGCCACGATGGCGCTGAACGCTGTTAACACGAGGGTTGTGCTGGACGTGACCGCACTGGTGCAGCAATGGGTCAACGACCCCATGACCAACTATGGCATGCAGCTCAAGGGCGATGGCGCGAAAAAGGTAGAGTACCTGTTCATCGCCAAGGAGTTCGGCTGGGAAGGCGGGCCGACCTATCCGGTGCTGGAGGTCACTTATCAGTAGGTGCAGGAGAAGAGAGGGGGATGAAACCATTCGTCTCATCCCCTTCCGTTCCGTGTGACGCTCGAGGAACGACAAGGCCAGGGAGGATAGCTCCTCCCTGGCCTTCCTTTCCAGTTCAGTTCACCATTCACGAGGCTTTGACCCTATGCCCAGAATCATCGCCCTTGGCACCTCGGCGGCGCTGCCGCACAACGCCCGCGAGAATACCTACCTGCTCCTGGATGGTAAGACGCGGTCTTATCTCATTGACTGCGCGGGCAGCCCTGTGCAACGGCTACGGCAGGTGGGCGTGGCCCTGGACAGGCTGGAGGGCCTCATCGTCACCCACCATCACCCCGATCACATCTACGGCGTGCCCACGCTGCTCACAAGTCTGTGGCTCTCCGGACGCCAAAGGCCCTTCCACATCTACGGGCCGGAGAAAAGCATCCACATACTGCAGGCCATCAGTGAACTCATGGAGTGGGATGAGTGGACGGACTGGCTGCCTGTCGTCTATCACGGCGTGCCGGCGCAAGAGGGCGCCGGCGTGCTCGACGGGCCGGAGTTCCGCATCACCGGCAGCCCGGGAGAGCACCTGGCAATGACGACGCTGGCTTTGCGGATGGAGTCCAGGCAGACGGGGAGCGTGGCGGTCTATTCCAGCGATACGGGGCCATGCGACGCCGTGGTGAGACTGGCGCAGGGGGCAGATCTGCTGATTCACGAGGCCACGGGGCCGCACCAGGGACATTCCAGCGCCGCCCAGGCTGGAGCGGTGGCCCGCCAAGCCCAGGTCGGGCGTCTGGTGCTGGTGCACTATCCCCGCTCTGAAGATGCCCCGTTGATGATGCGGCAGGCAAAGGAAGAATTCGCCGGCCCTGTGGAGGTGGCCGAGGACTTGGCCGTGTACGAGTTCTGATCTGCTCGCTACTTTTCTACCTTTTCGACGACGATAGTGCAGTCCGTCACCAAGGCGGCAAGGGCGCCAATGGCGGCCAACTGTGGGGCCACCACAGCGCCGACCACGCCCAGCGTGAGTGGGATGTCCACGAGGGTTCTGCCTTCCTCGTTCCGGACAGAAATGCGGCGAATGTTGCCCTCACGCACCAACTCTTTGACCTTGGTCAAGAGGCCCTCGCCACTCACCCGGATTTCCTCCGTTCGCACATTCTCTTCGCTCATCAGATTCTCCCCTACGCCTTCGTCTGGCCCTCTGAACTGCGCACTCGGTGCCGTTGGCGCAGGAAGTCGAGCACCACAGGGTCCAGGCGGGCATCCGGCAGCAGCCGCTCTTCCAGGTTTTCAATGCCGGCCCAAACCCCCAATGCCTCCCGCGTGGCCGCATCGTACTGGGCGTGCAGCGGCCCGGCGTAGTGCCCCAGCGCCTGCAACATCTCCTGCACTTCTCTCGTCAACCCCACTTCCAGCGGCAACAGTTCCTCTTCCGGCGTCCTGTCGAAGTAGAGCTTGTACAGATCGAGCAGCCGCTGCAACTCGGCTAGGCTGTGCGGGTGATCGTCAACCCGCAGGTCCAGGTAGCGGTCATTGAAGCTGCCGTAGCCACCCCGCTCCCGGACGACCAGCAGGGCGGCGGACTGTTGACCCCGACTGTCCCCTCCAGCCGCCTGTCCGGCAGCCAGGGCCGCCAGCAGCCGGTCGGCCAGCGGGCCGCTGCTCGCTTCCAAGGTCGCCGCCATGGCCTCCACGGTGGCCGCGCTGACCAGGATGTTACCCTGGCAGGCGTAGTTGGAGCCTGTGCGGTGCCCCGCCCAAGCCAGGCATTCACCACCAGTGAAAGCCGCCGCGCCTCCCGCAGCGTCCACAATGCCGACCTGACGATGCTCCCGTCCCTCGTCGGCAGCCACGAGTCGGGCCAGGGCCTCCTCAGCCGACACCCCCGCGGCCAACAGCCGCAGTCCTTCGGGGCCGTAGCTCGTATTGGCATAGGACTGCGTGGCGATGGCCCCCACACCCGCCCGCGCCCAGGGCACCACGGCGCCAACGGCCAGAAACTTGGACTGCACAGCGATCCCCCAATCGCCCTGGGCTGGGTCATGGGCCACGATGGAGAACGTCCCCATCATAGGATGATCACCGAATTCTCGCTGCCGAGGGCATTGGGGACGTATTCGTCGGCATACCAATCATTCTGCCATTCTTTGCCGTCAATCAGGTAACGAAACTGGTACTCTCGTCCCGCTTCCAGCTTCAGGGTCACAGACCAGCTATAGTCTTCGCGATTCTGCACCATGGGCGTGGCGCGGGTGTCCCAGTCGTTGAAATTGCCAACCAGATTGACTCGTTCCGCCCAGGTAGCCCCCGGCAGACGAAAGGTGACCAGAACGTGTTGGGAATCAGGGGAAGGTTTTCTCTCGATCATGTTTCTTTCCTCAGCGTTCAATCGCAGGGAATTATACACCGATTTGACGAAAACCGCAATATCGAGTAGAATGCTGAACCGATCCCCGCCGGGGAAGGAGCATTCCTCCCCGCCGCATGGTGTGAAACGTGTTCGAAAGTCTGACAGACAAACTACAAGCCGTTTTCGACAGGCTCGCCAGTCGAGGCAAGCTCACGGAGCAGGACGTGGAAACCGCCCTGCGCGAGGTGCGGCTGGCCCTGCTGGAAGCCGACGTCAACTACAAGGTGGCCAAGGAGTTCATTGCCCGCGTCAAGGAACGGGCGGTGGGCGCGGAGGTCATGCGCAGCCTCACCCCCGCGCAGCAAGTGGTGAAGATAGTTCACGAGGAACTGATCCGCACCTTGGGCGAGCCGAGCCGTCTCGATCTGTCTGGCCCGACCCCCCACGTGATCATGCTGGTAGGACTGCAGGGTTCGGGCAAGACGACCACGGCGGCTAAGCTGGCGCTCAGCCTGCGCCAATCGGGACATCGCCCTCTGCTGGTGGCTGCCGATATCTACCGCCCGGCGGCCATCACCCAGTTGGAAGTGCTGGGCCAGCAATTGGAGATCCCGGTGCACAGCGAGGGCACCAAGGTTGCTCCGCCCAAGATCTGCGCCAACGCCCTGAAGCGGGCGCGGGAGAGCGCCTACGACATCGTGATTCTCGACACCGCAGGCCGTCTGCAGATTGACGACCGGATGATGACCGAACTGGAACAGGTCAAGCAGCAGACGAAGCCCCGCGAGGTGCTGTTGGTGGCCGATGCCATGACCGGTCAGGACGCCGTGCGGGTGGCCAGCGGCTTCCACGAACGGGTGGGGCTGAGCGGCCTGATCTTGACCAAAGTGGATGGTGACGCCCGCGGCGGTGCGGCCATCTCCATGCGGGAGGTGACCAGCGTGCCCATCAAGTACCTGGGCATGGGCGAGAAGACCGACGCCTTGGAGCCTTACCATCCCGACCGGCTGGCCTCGCGCATCCTGGGCATGGGGGACATGCTCAGCCTCATCGAGCGGGCCGAGGCCACCATGGATCAGAAGAAAGCCGAAGCTGTCGGCCGCCGGCTGATCAAAGGCGAGTTCGACCTGGAGGACTTCCTGGGCCAGTTGCAGGAGGTGCGCAAGATGGGGCCGCTGAGCCAACTCCTGGAAATGATACCGGGCGCGTCCCGCTTGGGCGATGAACTCGCCCCCGAGGCCACAGACCAGCAGATGAAGCGCGTGGAAGCCATCATCAACTCCATGACCGTACAGGAGCGGCGTTATCCGGAGATCCTCAATGCCAGCCGCAAGCGACGCATCGCCCGCGGGTCTGGTAGCACCGTGCAAGAGGTCAATCAACTACTGGGCCAATTCCGGCAAATGCGACGGATGATGAAGCAGCTAGGCGGTATGGGCAAGCGCGGCCGCCGCCGCATGCCAGGACTGCCGTCGCTGTTTGGCGGAATGGGTGGGTGAGAGAAAACGCATCATGGCGCGGACAGCAGTGGATGTAACAGCAGAAGAGATGGCTGCGTATCGAGCTACGGCGCGGCACCGTTGGGAGCGGCAAGAACGGGAATCGGCCTGGCGACGGGAGCGGGCCTGGCGCGTAGCGCACCGCGCCGCGCGGCTGCTCAGAGAGCAATTTGGGGCCTCCCATGTGGCCGCGTTCGGTTCACTCACTCGCGGGGGGCTCTTTCACCAACGTTCCGATGTGGACCTGGCCGTATGGGGACTTGACGAGCAACTATACTATCGCGCTGTTTCGCACCTGCTGAGCCTGGATCCCTCCGTATCGGTGGATCTGGTGGAAGCTGAAAGCGCTCGTCCGGCTTTGAAAGCAACGATCGAGCGGGAAGGAATTCTCCTGTGAACGAAGAGTACGCGGCTCTGGCCAGCCGCATTCGGGAAGAACTGCTTGAACTCAAGAGAATAGCTGACTTTCTCGATAGTCTGGCGCAGGCCCAGGGAAACAGAGAAGCAGAAGCGCAAGAAAGTTAACAAAGACACCAATGCGAAGTACTGCAAACATTCGTTGAAGGAGGAAGAGGTCAAAACATGGTTCGTATTCGATTGCGCCGCCAAGGCGCCAAGAAGCAACCCACGTATCGCGTCGTCGTGGCCGACAGTCGTTCGCCGCGCGACGGCCGTTTCATCGAGAACATCGGTTTCTACAACCCACGTACCGACCCGCCGACGATCAATATCGAATCTGAGCGGGCGTTGCATTGGTTGAAAGAAGGCGCGCAGCCCAGCGACGCCGTGCTGCGGATGCTGAAGAAGACCGGCATCTGGCAACAGTTCAAGGGAATAGAGGCCCCGCCTGAAGCCGAAACGGAAGCCGCAGAGGTCAGCGAGGCCGAAGCGGCAGCCCCGGAAGTGCCAGAGGCTGTGGAAACCGAGGAAGGGGAAAACAGCTCCGGCGAAGCATAGCCGCGCCTGTCACGGCTGGAAGATAAACAGGGGGAAGATGAAAGATCTCGTAACATTCATGGCCCAGAACCTCGTGGACGATCCCTCGCAGGTCCAGGTGGAGCAGATCGAACGTCCCCACGTCACCGTGCTGCAGTTGCGCGTGGCCCAGGAGGATATGGGCCGCGTGATCGGCAAGGGGGGACGGGTGGCCAATGCCATGCGCACGCTGGTACGCGTGGCGGCCGCGCGTGAAGGCAAGCGAGTGATCTTGGATATCGTGTAGGGATACCCAGAACCTGGTAGAGACGGTCTGGGCGGGAGCGCGCGGCCGCGCGTGCTCCCGTTTCTGTTGCCCGGCTACCACCATCAAGTGAGGCGGAACGAATGCCCTTATCACCACGTTACCTGGCCATCGGCCGCATCGTAGGCGCTTTCGGCGTCCACGGCGAAGTCAAGGTGGAAGTGCACACCGATTATCCCGAACGCTTCCACCAGATGGCGCGCGTCTATCTGGGAGAGGGAGACAACTTGCAGCCCGTGGCTCTGCAGGAGGTGCGTCCACACCAAGGACGTTTCTTGCTGCGCCTGGAAGGATGTCCCGACCGCACAGCAGCAGAGGGGCTGCGCGGCCAATGGCTGTATATCCCCATCGAGGAAGCCATGCCGCTCGATGAAGACGAGTATTACGAGTACGAGGTGCTGGGCTTGCGCGTGGAAACGGTCACCGAAGAGTTTCTGGGACACATCCAGGAAGTGATCTTCACCGGCGCCAACGAGGTGTTCGTCGTCCAGGGGGACAGAGGAGAGCTGCTGATCCCCGTTCTGGAGGACGTGGTGCTGGAGATTGACCGTGCCGGGGAGCGCGTGCTGGTGGCCCTGCCGCCGGGGCTGCGCCAGGGATCGTGAGCCAAGCGCGTATTTGCTCCAGGCTTGACAAAAGCGTGAAGTTCGAGTATCCTTGTGTCATTCGCACTGTAGTTACATTATCCGTTTGATCTATCTCAATCGCGAGGGACTGCCAGGGTGACCACCGATCTGCGCTATTGGCTGGGCTTCAATCTGGTGGCGGGTATTGGCCCCATCCGCCTGCGGGCACTGCTGGACACCTTCGGTGACCTGTCCACAGCCTGGCACGCGTCGTCCGCGCAGCTTCGAGACGCAGGACTCGACCGTCGCTCGCTGGACAACCTGTTGAAGGCCAGGGCAACCCTGTCCCTCGACCAGGAACTGGAGAAGGTGCAGCAGGCCGGCGTGCAACTGCTCACCTGGGACGACGAGGCCTACCCGCGCCATCTGCACAACATCTACGATCCGCCGCCGCTGCTCTACGTGCGAGGCCAATTGCAGCCCGAAGACGATTGGGCCGTAGCCATTGTGGGCACGCGACGGGCCACGGTCTACGGCAAGGAAGCGACGCGGCAACTCGCCAGCGGCCTGGCCCGCAGCGGTATCACCATCGTCAGCGGGCTGGCCCGGGGCATTGACGCCCAAGCGCACCGGGCGGCGCTGGACGCCGGCGGACGCACCATCGCTGTGCTCGGCAGCAGCGTGGATATCATCTATCCGCCCGAGCACCGCCGCCTGGCGGAGGAAATCATCCAGCACGGCGCGCTGATCTCGGAATACGGTCTGGGCACGCGGCCAGAAGCCAGCAACTTCCCGCCCCGCAACCGCATCATCAGCGGCCTTTCCCTGGGCGTGGTGGTCGTCCAGGCGGGCACCAGGAGCGGGGCGTTGATCACCGCCGATTTCGCCGCCGAGCAAGGCCGCGACGTTTTCGCCGTGCCCGGCAGCATCTTCGAGCGAGGCAGCGAAGGATGCAACCAGCTCATTCGCGAGGGCGCTGTGCCAGCTCTGTCCGTCAGCGACATTCTGGAGGAGCTGAACCTGACCATGGTCGAGCAGCAGGCAGAGGTGCGGGCCGTCGTCCCGGCCACGGAGATGGAAGCCCGCCTGCTCGACCATCTCTCGTCAGAACCAACGCACGTGGACGAACTGTGCCGCGCCGTAGACCTGCCCGTCGCCCAGATTTCCAGCACCCTGGCGCTGATGGAGCTGAAAGGCATGGTGCGGCAGGCGGGGGGGATGAACTACGTGCTGGCCAGAGAAGGCGGCGTGGAATACACGGTGGACTAGTTCAGACAAGGTGACAAGGTGACAAGGTGACAAAGAGACAAGATGCCTGGAGGTGCTGACACAATGTACGCCGTCATCATGGCTGGCGGGCAGGGCACACGGCTCTGGCCCCGCAGCCGGCAGGCCAGGCCCAAGCAGTTCGCCGACATCGCCGGACACGGCTGCACGATGCTGCAAGAGACAGTGGCGCGCTTGCAGCCGCTGATACCGCAGGATCGGGTCATCGTCATCACCGGCGAGCGCTATGCACCATTGGTGTGCGAGCAGTTGCCGCAACTGCCGGCGGAAAACGTGCTGGTGGAACCTTCGGGGCGCAACACGGCCCCGGCCATTGGCCTGGCGCTCATCCACCTGGCCCGGCGAGACCCCCACGCGGTGATGGCCATCCTGCCCGCTGACCACCTCATCGCCGATGCCGACGGTTTCCGCCGCACGCTGCAGACGGCCGCCGAGGTGGCCGCGCAGGGCTATCTGGTCACCTTGGGCATTGAGCCGGACAGCCCGCACACCGGCTATGGCTACATCCAGCGGGCGGGACCACTGCCCACGGCCGATGGCGCGGCAGCGTACGTCGTCGAGCAGTTCCTGGAAAAACCGGATCGCCGCACCGCGCTGCGTTTCCTCAGAGAGGGCGGGTATTATTGGAACGGCGGCATCTTCGTCTGCCAGTTGGCAACCATGCAGGCGGAGATCGAGCGCCAGCTTCCCGCCTTGGACGCGGTGTTGCGGGACATCGGCGCCGCGCTGGGCACGGAGCGGGAAGCAGACGCCCTGGCCCGCGCCTGGCCCCAGGCGCCGCGGGTGAGCATTGACTACGGCGTGATGGAGCACGCCCAGCGGGTGGCGGTGGTGCCCATGGACGTGGGCTGGAACGACGTGGGCGATTGGGGCGCGCTGCACCAGGTGCTGCCCGCCGACAGCAACGGTAACATCATCGTCTCCGGCGATCACCTGGCCGTGGGCAGCCGCGACACGATGGTTTACGGCGCTGGCGATCGGCTGATCGTCACCATCGGCGTGGAAGACCTGATCGTCGTGGACACCGGCGACGTGCTGTTGATTTGCCCCCGCGACCGGGCGCAGGACGTGAGAGCAGTGGTGGAGCAACTGCAGCGCCAGCAGCGAGAAGAGTACCTGTGATCACCCTGGCCGACTTCGATCCGGCGATCGTCGAGCAGTATCGCATCACCGAGCGGAAGCTGAAGCGGGTGCTCCGCTATGTGCAGTTGCTGCAGGGCAAAGATGCACCGACGCTACAGGACATCGCCGTGGGTGGCTACTACGGCACCAGTGCTTTGCTGCACGAGGTGGTGGAGTTGGACATTCTGCTACAGCGTGACTCTGAGCTGTTGCAGAGAAGTCATGAGGAAGTCATCGAGTTCTTCGTACAGAATCAGGATGCCCACGTAGAGGGCCTGGTGGCTGAGTACAGATACTTGCGCCATAAGCTCAGAGGGGTCTTCCAGGTAGATGTTACCCTCGGCGCTCTGATCATGGCTAATGCCTCTCCAGACGACTTTCACGCTGTGGCTGCCTCTGGCTTCCCCGCAAGGCTGTTCTGGCCAGAAGAGAAAGAGATCCGTCAAGCTGCTGCTTGGCTCGACAGTCTTCGGGCACTTGGAAAGGGGATATTGAAATGATCGTCAGATATCGAGTCATCGAGAAATGGTGGGAGGAAGAAAGGCGCTGGGGGCCATGGGGAGCACTGTATGAGAATTGCAGCGATGGTTTCGCTGACCGTAAGGTGCTCTTTAGAACCATCCCGGATGAGCATAGAAGTGTCCGCCACTACTTCGACAAACGAATCAAGGAATTGGGAATAGGTCTGTTGGATGGAGAAAGGATGTTCGGCGACTACGCCCATCGCTTCCGCTTACGTCCCAAAGTCGGCGTGGTGAAAGGAGACACCCATGACGAGATACGCCAACGCCTTTGGGAATGCCTCTTTCCCCCACCAGAGCTCGAAACCGAAAAGACCATCACTAAGCCGGCGCCCGACTGGGAAGAGTACACAGTGCAGCCTGCGTATCAGGTGCTGCAGGAGTCGGGGAAAACAGAGGAGAAAGAGCCTTCGTGATCATCTCTGACCGCGAAGGCAATTATGAGGTTTACGTGATGAACGCCGACGGGACGGAGCAGGCGAGGCTCACCAACAACACGGCAGGCGACTGGGGGCCCGCCTGGGGGTCTGTCTGGCGGTCGCCTTACGATTGGGCGTCTGCCTGGCGGTCGCCCGATGGGCAGCGCATCGCTTTCCAATCCAACCGCGACGGCAACTCCGAGATCTACGTGATGAACGCCGACGGGACAGGGCTGGTGAGACTCACGGAAAATCCGGCTGACGATGGCTTCCCTGCCTGGTCGCCCGATGGACAGCGTATCGCCTTCCGATCCAACCGCGACGGCAACTCCGAGATCTACGTGATGAACGCCGACGGAACAGGGCTGGTGAACCTTACCAACAATCCGGCTAACGATGGGGGACCTGCCTGGTCGCGATGAGAGGCAGCAGGGCAGCGGATGGGACAGCGGATAGGCGGATGGAGCAAGGCGCGTCGGGAAAACGCCACTCATCTTCAGTTTCTCGCCAGGGGCCAGTCAGGAACGCACGTGAAGATGGTGTGGGCAACGGCAAGGTGATAAGGGGACAAAGAAAA
>JACNHM010000192.1:3963-10410 GCA_014383605.1 Chloroflexota bacterium | reverse complement strand
CGGAGACAGCGCTGTCCAATCGGCCGCCCTCGAGGCCGGTGGGCCGGTCCTGATCACAGACAACGAGAGGACAGATGAGTCAGGAAAACCAAGGCGACCATTGGCCGGTGCTGTTGCAGGAAACCATTGAGGGGCTGGCTTTACAGCCGGGCAAGGATTTCATTGATGGCACGCTGGGCGGCGGCGGCCACGCGGAGGCCATCCTGAAAGGCTCGGCACCCGATGGCCGGCTGCTGGGCCTGGATGCTGATCCGGAAGCGATCGCCCGCTGCCGCGGGCGACTGGCTCTTTACCATCCGCGTGTGACCCTCGTCCACGCCAATTTCGCCGACCTGGAGGAGGTCGCCCGAGGTCACGGTTTCAGCAGCGTGGATGGCGTGCTGCTGGATTTGGGCCTCTCCTCTCCCCAGTTGGCGGCCCCCGAACGGGGCTTCTCGTTCCAGCTCGACGGCCCGTTGGACATGCGGTTCGATCCGCAACAGGGCCCCACGGCGGCCGAGTTGGTCAACGACCTAGCGGAGGCCGAGCTGGCAGATCTCCTGTGGCGCTACGGCGAGGAACACCGCTCTCGACGCATCGCCCGCGAGATCGTCCGGCGGCGGCCGCTGCACAGCACGGCCGAGCTGGCGGCGGCAGTGAGCGCCGCCGTGGGCCGCCGAGGCCGGTTGCATCCAGCCACCAGGTGCTTCATGGCGCTGCGCATCGCCGTCAACGACGAATTGGCCGCCCTCGAAGCCGCACTGCCCCAGGCAGTGCGCCTGCTGACTCCAGGGCAAGGGCGACTGGCGGTGCTCTCGTATCATTCTCTGGAGGACCGCCTGACCAAGCAGTGGTTGCGGCGGGAGGCGCGTGACTGCATCTGCCCACCCGATGCACCCGCGTGCCGCTGTGAACACAAGGCCAGCCTGCGCCTCCTGACCCGCAAACCGATCCGGCCCACGCCGGAAGAGATGGGCGCCAACCCGCGCAGTCGCAGCGCCAGGCTTCGACTGGCCGAGCGGTTACCCAACCCACAGTTCTGAAACCCTGCAGGAGATGGAACATGATCCAGCGCCGACCTTTTCCTGAACCACTGGCTTTCCCCGTCTGGGACCTCCGGCCGCGCCAGCGAGTGATCCGCAGCACAGCCCAGGTCACCTGGTATTACCTGTTGGGTCTCGTCACCGTGAGCCTGCTCATGGGGTTCAACGTGTTCCTGGCCGGCGAGAAGGCCATGCTGCAGCGGCAGATGGACCAGGTGCAGAAGCAATACGACAAGCAGGAACAGAGAAATGCCGCGTTGCGGCGGCAGTTCGCCCTGGGCACCAACATCGAAGAGGTAGAAAAATACGCCCAGCAACAAGGTTTTGTCCCGCACCCGCCCATCGTGTACCTGGACCTGGGCGGAGAGAAACAGGAGGCCGCAGCCCAGGTCGCGATCAGCGGCGCGACTCGTGTTGCGCAGGGAGAGGGAGATGAGAGGGCTTTGACTGCACCATTGTCACCCTGGCAGACACTGCCGCAACGTCTGCAAGAGCTGGTAGCTCCGCCGCCGCCGCCGCCTGCGGGCAGCGTGGCCACTCGTCGCTGAAAAGAGGTACCATCATGCTTCGCCAAGCACAGGAACGACCTATCCTTCGGTTGCGCATCCTGCAGATCGTGCTGGCTGTGATCATCCTGATCCTGGCCGCCCGGCTGTTGGATCTCCAGGCCCTACGGCCGGAACGCTATCAAGCTTCCGAGAACGTGCCCACAGAATCATCGCGAGGCCCGCTGGGGGCCATTCTGGAGAAAAACGGCCGACTTCTGGCCGCGGACTTCTTCATGTGGAGAGTAGAGGCCGATCCCACAGCATTCCAGAGCAAGGACGGCAACCAGGAAGAGAGGGAGAAGCAGCGAGTGGCACTGTGCCTGGCGGAGATCCTGGATATGCCTGCCGGGGAGATCCTGAATTCACTGCGACAGGACGGCTTGTACGTCGTCGTACACCCCGAAGTTTCCATGGAGATCGCCGAGGAGATCGAGCGGCGTTCCCAAGAGGAGACATCCTCGGACGAAGAAGAGGACCCGGCCACAGCGGGCTGCCGCTGGACATCGGAACAGGTTTGGACGTCAGCATACCGCCTGCGTTTCTACCCCCAGGGGGAGTTCCTGGCGCATCTGCTCGGTTTCGTCACTCGGGTTGGCGATAGTTACTACGGTGTGGGAGAGAAATACCACGAGTTCCTGCAAGGCGGGACGGGGGCTCTGCTGCGCCGGCAAGGAGCGTACACGCTGCCCGCCGATTTCAGCATCTACCTGCTTTCAGAGGCCAAACACAATCTCATCCTGACCACAGACCGGGGTATCCAATTCGTCATAGAGCGGGCCTTGGCCAAGGCGGTAGAGGACACAGGCGCCGAAGGGGGTTCGATCATCGTCATGGATCCCGCCACCGGCGCACTCCTGGGCAGCGCCAGCTACCCCGAATACGATCCCAACGAGTACTGGAAATACTCCGACGACAACCCGGCGATTTTCAACGATCCCACGATCAGCCTGGTCTACGAGCCTGGCTCGGTATTCAAGATCATCACCATCGCCGCCGGCCTGGACAGCGGCGCGGTCACACCGGACAGTGTCTTCGATGACCCCGGCCAACTGGAGGCCGGAGGCCACGTGTTCCAAAACGCCGACCGCATGCCCCACGGCGAGGTCACGGTGACAGAGATCCTGGTCTTCTCCTTCAACGTGGGCGTGGCCCAGGTGGGCGAAGAAATGGGCGTTGAGACGTTCTACAAATACGTGGCCCGCTTTGGCTTCGGCCGCAAGACAGGGGTGGACCTGGCCCACGAAGTGGATGGCCTGGTGAAGCATCCGGGCAGCCAGTACTGGAGCATATCGGACCTGCCCGCCAACTCCTTCGGCCAGGGCATCAGTGTCACACCCTTGCAGATGCTCACCGCTGTGGCCGCTGTGGCCAACGGCGGCATGCTGATGCAGCCGCACGTGGTGGATACGCTGGTAGAGGATGGCCGGGCGATGAAGGTGCCGCCCGTCGCCGTGGCCCAGGTGATCAAGCCGGAGACCGCCCGACTGCTGACGGAGATGCTGGTCACGGTAGTGGAGCAGGGCATTCCGGAAGCCCGCATCGAGGGATATCGCGTGGCCGGCAAGACAGGGACGGCTCAGGTTCCCGTGGAAGGCAAATACCACGAGGAATGGACCATCGCCTCCTTCGCCGGCTTCGCTCCCGCCGACGATCCGGCCTTCGCCTGTCTGATCAAGCTGGACAAGCCCAAGACATCCCCCTGGGGGACGCGGGTCGCCGCGCCGGTGTTTCGAGAGATCGCTCCCCAGATCCTGAGGATCCTCCAGGTGCCGCCGGACGCCGAGCGTCTGAGCAACAAGGGAGACTGAGCATCATGCCGCCCCCATCGTCCACGCCCACCCTGGCCGATATCTGGGCCGCGCTGTGTGGTGAGGGTGAGCCGGCGCCACCAGACCTGCCGGCGCGGGAGATCACCGCCTTCGGCATCGACTCCCGCCAGGCGGGGGGGGCAAGCTGCTTCGTCGCCCTGCGCGGCGAGCAACAGGACGGGCACGATTTCATCGCCGACGCCTTGCAGCGCGGCGCGGCGGCCATCATCGCTGAGCCAAGAGGACAGGAAGGGGTTAAGGGATACGGGTTAGAGGTCAATCTGATTGACACAACCCATGACTGCTCAACCATCCCCTATCCCCTAACCCCTAACCCCTACGTCTTCATCGTCGCCGACAGCCTGAAAGGGTTGCAGCGACTGGCGGCACATTGGCGCTCGCAATTCACCCCCCGTATCGTGGGCATCACGGGCAGCGTGGGCAAATCCACGTCGAAGGAGATGATCGCCACCGTGCTGCAGCAGCGCTATCCCACGCTGAAGAACCCCGGCAACCTGAACAACGAGATCGGCCTGCCGCTGACGGTGCTGCAACTGCGCGGCGTGCACGAACGTGCCGTGCTGGAGATGGGCATGTACGACCTGGGGGAAATCGCCGAGCTGGCGGCCATCGCCCGCCCGCAGGTGGGGGTGATCACCAACATCGGGCCGACACATCTGGAACGGCTGGGCACGCTGGAGCGTATCGCCCAGGCCAAGGCGGAATTGGTGCAGGCCCTGCCAGAGGACGGCGTGGCCATTCTCAACGGCGATGATCCGCTGGTGCGGCCCATGGCCGAACTCACCCCGGCGCGGGTCTTCTTCTACGGGTTGACGCCCGACTGCGACCTCTGGGCCAGCCACATCGCCAGCGAGGGGCTGGAGGGCATTCGCTTCCGCTTCCACCACGGCGACGAAACGCTGCACGTGAAGGTGCCGCTGCTGGGACGGCACAGCGTGCACACGGCGCTGCGGGCGGCGGCCGTCGGTCTGGTCGAAGGGCTGAGCTGGGAGGAGATCGTGGGCGGGCTACAGGACGTGTCGGCGCAACTGCGGCTGCTGGTAGTGCCGGGTGTACGGGGTTCAACGCTCATTGACGACACCTACAACGCCAACCCGACCTCCTCCATCGCCGCCCTGAATCTACTGGAAGATCTGAACGGGCGGCGCATCGCCGTGCTGGGCGACATGCTGGAACTGGGCAGCTTCGAGGAGATGGGGCACCGCAAGGTGGGCTGCCGCGCCGCCGACGTCGTGCAGATGCTCATCACCGTGGGGCGGCGGGCGCGCTGGATCGGCGAGGAAGCGCTGATCTGCGGTCTACCAGAGGATTGTGTGCACATGGAAGACGACAACGAGGCCGCACTGGCTCGTTTGCGGGATGTGATCAAGGCCGGCGACACCGTGCTGGTGAAAGGCTCGCGGGGCATGGCCATGGAACAGATCGTGGCCGCGCTCACGCTCCCGTCGCCAGCGCGGCAGGAGGAGGAGTGACCGTGGCTCGCGCGCCCCTGCCCTTCTCTCTGGCCCTGGCCACCGTCTCCTTCCTGTTCGCCGTCATCTGGGGCCTGCCGCTGATCCGGCTGCTCAAGCGCTGGCGCATCGGTAAACAAATCCGCATTGACGAGCCGGACAGCCATCAGTGGAAGACGGGCACGCCGACCATGGGCGGCCTGATGATCATCCTGCCGGTGTTTCTGATCACGGTGGTGCTGAACTTCGCCAATTTCCTCAGCGGCTTCGCCGCCGGGCGGGCCTTCCTGTCCTATTTCGGCTTCACCCACGGCAGCCCGCTGATCGGCAAATCGCTGCTGGTGCCGCTGGGGGTGATGCTGTGCTTTGCCCTGCTGGGCGGGCTGGACGATTGGAAGGGCGTGCGCAACACCGAAGAGGGCACGGGGCTTTCGGTGCGGGCCAAGTTCGCCGGACAAGTGCTCATCGCCCTGGCCACAGCCTTGGGACTCTACTTCGCACTGGACATCTACAGCATCGCCCTGCCCGGCGTGGCGGAAAAAATCAACATGGGCCTGTGGTACATCCCCATCGCCATGTTCATCATCGTGGGCTTTTCCAACGCCGTCAACCTGACCGATGGGCTGGACGGGCTGGCCGGCTCGCTGGCGACGCTGAGCTTTGCCGCCTACGGCATCATCGCCTTCCTGCAGGGACAGTACCCGTTGCTGGCTTTCTGCCTGACCGTGGTGGGCGCGGTGATGGCCTTCTTGTGGTACAACGCCTATCCGGCCCAGCTTTTCATGGGCGACCTGGGGGCGCTGGCGCTGGGAGCCACGCTGGGCACGGTGGCCTTGATGACCGGCCAGTGGCTGCTGCTGCCCATCATCGGGCTCGTTTTCGTCGCCGAGGCCGCCTCAGTGATCCTGCAGGTGGGGTGGTTCAAGTGGACGAAGCGCCGCACGGGGCAAGGGCGACGCGTCTTCAAGATGACACCGCTGCACCTGCATTTCGAGCTGTTGGGCTGGTCGGAAACACACGTCAGCCAGCGCTTCTGGCTGGTGGGCATCCTGGCGGGGATGCTGGGCATCGCCCTGGCGCTGCTGTGAGTTTGGAGATGATCAACGAACCAACGCACTGGCAATCCACGACGTCCTACTACGGCTTTCTGCCGGACGGCGACCTTTGGGTCTGCGATGATGGGTTCCGGCCGGAGCTGCACGCCCGCTTGCGCCGTCTGCAGCCGGAGGTGTGGGCTGCGCTGGCGCGGCAGGATTACGCCAAAGCATTGAGCATCGCTTACGCTGCCCTGGAAGCACTGGCTCACGAATTGCGTCCGGCGTGGGCCAACACATTGTCACCCGACCAGGCGCTGATACAAGCGCTGCTGGTGGAGGTGGAGCGCCGCCCCCTCGTCGCCCTGGAAGACATGACGTTACAAGAGTTACAGGGCACTGCGGTCTGGGTAAGCCACCGGGCCTGGGCGACGACACGAAGGGAGGCGCTGGCGATCGCCCAGCGGTTGAGCACGAGCCTCGGCTGCACGGCAGCCGCTGGGGATCGCCCCTGGCAGGTGGTCACATGGTCGGATCGTCGCCTGGTCGCCTGGTCGGGTGGT
>JACNHM010000192.1:0-3880 GCA_014383605.1 Chloroflexota bacterium | reverse complement strand
TGGTCGGGTGGTGATCAGAGGTGAAGCTGAAGGACAAGCGGGTGCTGGTGGTTGGATTGGCGCGGCAGGGCATGGCGCTGGCCCGTTTTCTCGTCGGCGAGGGAGCGCAGGTCACGGTGACCGACATTCAACCGGCCGAGGCGCTGACCGCATCGCTGGCGGCGCTGGACGGTCTGCCCATCCGCAGCGCGCTGGGCGGCCATCCACTCAGCCTGCTGGACGACACCGACCTGGTCTGCCTCAGCGGCGGCGTGCCCGCGAACATCCCGCTGGCCGCCGAAGCGCGGCGGCGAGCCATCCCGTTGAGCAACGACGCTCTGCTGACGCTGGAGCGCAGCCGCGCCACGGTGGTGGGCATCACCGGCTCCAGCGGCAAAACGACGACCACCACGCTGGTGGGGCTGATCCTGGAGGAGGCCGGCATTCCCGTACACGTGGGCGGCAACATCGGCAGGCCGCTCATTGACCGCCTGGACGAACTGCGGCCGGGCGACTGGGCGGTGATGGAGCTTTCCAGCTTTCAACTGGAGCTGTTCGACCGCAGCCCGCCGGTGGCGGCGGTGACCAACGTCACGCCGAACCACCTCGACCGGCACGGGACGATGGCCGCCTACAGCGCGGCGAAGGCCAACGTCCTGCGCTGGCAGACGCCGGACGACGTCTGCGTGCTGGGGGCTGACGACGAGATCACCGGCGGCTGGCTGCGCTCGGGCCGGGTGGATACCCCATCCCATTCCCCAGACGTAGGGGCAGGCCTTGCGCCTGCCCACATCCGAGCCACGAGGCTCGGCTTCAGTCTGCAGGAGGAGATGGCCGCCGGCGCCTTCCTGCGCGGCGAGGAACTGGTGCTGCGGTTGCCCGGCCGGCCAGAAGCGGTGATCTGCCGCCGGGAGACCGTCCGGCTGCGGGGCCGGCACAACGTGGCCAACCTGCTGGCCGCCTGCGTCCTGGCGGGCATCGCCGGCGCGCCGCCGCAGGCCATGGCCCAGGTGGCGGCTACCTTCGAGGGCGTGGAGCACCGGTTGGAGATCGTGCGGGCGCTGAAGGGCGTGCTGTGGGTCAACGACTCCATCGCCACCTCCCCGGAGCGGGCGGTGGCGGCGATCAAATCGTTTGACGAGCCCCTCGTCCTGCTGGCCGGCGGCCGGGACAAGAAGCTGCCCTGGGACGAGTTGGCGCGGTGGGTGCATCGGCGGGTGAAACACCTGGTGCTGTTTGGCGAGGCCGCGGCGTTGATCGAGGGGGCAATTGGCAATTCCGAATTCGTAATCCGTAATGCACGAATTGCGAATTACGAATTACGAATTCACCACTGCGCTGATTTGGAGGAGGCGGTGGTTGTGGCTTATGATGTCGCCGAGCCGGGCGATGTGGTGCTGTTGGCCCCCGGCGGCACGAGCTTCGATGCCTACAGGGATTTCGCCGCCCGCGGCGAGCATTTCCGTGCCCTGGTGCAGGCATTGTAGAGAGTGAGCAGAAATGACCCACAAGCGCAATACGAACGGCGAGCCGGACTACGTGCTGATCATGGTGGTTGCCACCCTGATCGTCCTGGGGCTGCTCATCGTGTACAGCGCCAGTTACGTTACGGCCATCAACGAAGGGGCGCCCCCCCCCTACTTCTTCTTGCGCCAGGGAGGCTGGACTGCCATAGGGCTGGTGGGACTGTTTTTCATGTACCGGATGGACCACCGCTACTGGCGACGCTGGGCCGTCCTCATCATGGCCGTCACCCTGCTGGCCCTGTTGGCCGTGCTGATCTTTGGAGACCTCCGCTACGGGGCACGGCGCACGCTGTTGAACGGACACGTCCAGCCCAGCGAGATCGCCAAGATCGCCCTCATCATCTACGGGGCCACCTGGCTGGCCTCGAAGGGCAAGAGACTGCAGGAGGTGAACTACGGGCTGGTGCCCTTCGCCTGCCTGCTGGGCATGGTGGCCGGTCTGATTGCCCTGGAGCCGGATCGCAGCACCGCCTTCCTCGTCGTGGTCATAGGGCTGTCCATGTTCTTCCTGGCCGGGGCGGACTGGAAACAGCTCGCCATCAGCCTGGGGGGCACGGCGGCGAGCTTCGCCGCGCTCATCTTCCTGTCCGATTACGGGAAAAGGCGGGTTGAGGCTTTCTCGCAAGCGCTCCAGGACCCGCTCATGGTTGAAGAACACCAGATGCGGCAGTCCATCCTGGCCTTGATCAGAGGGGGATTGCTGGGCCCAGGCCTTGGCAGCGATACCATAGGCAAGCAACTGGGAGGTGTGGTCCTGCCGCACAGCGACGGCATCTTTGCCGTCCTGGGAGAGGAAACGGGGCTGATCGGCGGCCTGATCATTGTGGCGCTCTTTGCCCTGCTGGCCTATCGAGGATTCCGCATTGCCTCGCAAGCCCCAGACACGTACGGCACGCTGCTGGCCACGGGGGTCACCGTCTGGCTGATCGCGCAAGCGCTGATCCACATCGCCGTCGTGGTCGCCCTGGTGCCGGTGACCGGCATGACACTGCCCTTCATCAGCTATGGCGGCTCCTCGCTGGGCAGTTGTCTGGCTGGCGTGGGCTTGCTCTTGAACATCTCCCGCGGCGGAAATGGCATAAGGCAAGAAGAGGTGACCCTCCGTGAGGCTCTTGATGTCCGGCGGCGGGACCGGGGGACACGTGTATCCGCTCCTGACCGTCGCCGAAGCACTGCGCAGCGCAACGGCCCAAAGACCGGCGCCAAACGAGGCCGCAGCGGCACAGGGCGAACCACCGGCCGCGCCGCCAGCCGGCGTGGCCAAGGAACTAAGCGTCCTGTACGTCGGTAGCCGCGGCAGCGTGGAGGAACGGCTGGCGGCCCGCGCTGGCGTGGACTTCGAGGCCATCGAGACGGGCCAACTGCGCGGGCGAGCACCGTGGGTCGCGGCTCGCAACCTTTGGCGCATGGGCCGCGGGCTGCAACGCTCGCAGCAGTTCATGGACCGCTTCGCGCCGGACGTGGTGTTCGTCACCGGCGGCTACGTCTGCGCGCCGGTGGTCGTCGCGGCGCGGCGGCGGGGCCGGCCGGTGCTCATCTACCTGCCGGACGTGCAGCCGGGGCTGGCCATCCGCTGGCTGAGCCGGCTGGCGCAGCGAGTGGCGGTGACCTGTCCGCAGGCGGCGCGCTTCTTCCCAGGCCAAGCGGTCGTCACCGGCTACCCGGTGCGGGCGGCCTTGCTGGAAACGGCGAAAGATCACAGCGCGGCACGGAGGGCGTTGGGCCTGGGCCCACGAGAGAAGACGCTGCTGGTCTTTGGCGGCAGCCGCGGGGCACGCAGCATCAACCAGGCGCTGACGGCCAGCCTGCCGCAGCTTCTGGCCGTCTGCCAGGTGATGCACATCAGCGGAGGGCTGGACTGGCCCTGGGTGCAGGAGGAAGCGGGCAAGCTGCCGGCGGCGCTGCGGGAGCGCTACCGTCCCTTCGCCTACCTGCACGAGGAGATGGCCCAGGCGCTGGTCGCGGCGGATCTGGTGGTCTCCCGCGCTGGGGCGGCGACGCTGGGAGAGTATCCGGCGCTGGGGCTGCCCAGCCTGCTGGTGCCTTATCCGCACGCCGGGCGGCATCAGGAGGCCAACGCACAGTACCTGGCCAGCCGCGGCGCGGCGCAGGTACTGGACGACGCCGCGCTGGGCGAGAAACTGCTGCCGACCCTCCTGGCGTTGCTGAGCGACGAAGCGACACTGAAGCGAATGGGGGAACAGGCGCGGGCGCTGGCACAGGCCGAGGCGGCCAAGCGCATCGGCGAAACGCTGTTAGAGCTGGCCCAGGCGGGCGATGGGGGGTGATCAACCATGTACATCGTGATTCTGCTGGCCGTCATCATGGCCATCTTCGGCATCATCGGCTACCAGCGGGGCATCTGGCCCGAGGTA
>JACNHM010000305.1 GCA_014383605.1 Chloroflexota bacterium | reverse complement strand
CATCCGCGCGCGGTCCGCCGAAGGCTGCCAGATCATAGGGGTTGGTGCGCGGCCGAAATCCCCCGTCAACGTCGCCGATGACGTAGAGCTGTCGGCCGGTGGTGGCGAAGGGTGTGTCGGGCGAGCCCGGTCGGGTCTGGCGCAGCTCACCGAAGTCCAGTTCCTGCGTAACCTCGGCCAAAAGTGACGATTCCGTCGGGGATGGAGTGAGTTGGACCGTCGGCACCTCTCTCGTCGCCCGGCAGCCGCTCCACAGCAAGCTCAAGGCGGCCAGCAGGGCCAGGATCGGTAGATCCAATTTTGCTCGGCCTGGATTGCCAAATCCAGGCCAAAATCGGGGATTTGGCAATCCTCTTGGAGCGATTTTAGATCCACTGAGGCTCGCCGGAGACCTTTTTGTCATGAGTGTGCTCCTCCTGCCCGCCAGGCCGCTAGCCGGTCCAGCACGGCGTGGTTGCCCAGCAACGCCAAAAAGACGACGGTGATAATCCCCCAGGGTGCGACAAGCAGGGTGCTGAGCAGGGCCACGAGCAGCGCCAGCCCGAAGAGCGTGATCGAGAAACTCTGGTTGCTGGCGAATATCACCAGCGCGTTGCGCAGCGCCAGGCGCAGGCTGGGCTGCTCCTGCTCCAGGATCAGTGGGAAGGCATAGAGCAGCAGGAAGGCCCACAGGAACAGCAGCGTCAGGAAAAAGCCCTGGATGACAATGACATAAGCAGCGCTGGAAAGACTGCCCAGCAGCACGACG
This sequence comes from Chloroflexota bacterium, assembly GCA_014383605.1. The sequence goes on along the minus strand of JACNHM010000305.1, from coordinate 9,666 downwards.
TCGCCGCCCAGGATGAAAAAGCCCGCCCCGGCGACGATGGCCCACAGCCAGCTCCGCCAGAAGTAGCGCCGGAAGCCCTCGAAAAAATCGCGCAGACCGGCGGCCTCGCCGCAGGCCAGGCGGTGGGTCAACACGAAAAGTCCAGCCGTGGCCGGTGGCCCGGTGACCAGCAGCAGATTGAGCGCGATCCACAGGACGTTGACCATCGCCAGCAGGTAGAGCTCGTCCCATAAATCGCTCAGCGTTTTCCGAAAGACCTGCCAGGCGTCAGCCATTTTTCTTGCTTGCATCTCCTTGTTGTGCTATTAATGATAACGTAATGAAGAGCCAGCGGGAGGTAGAAATGAACGACGAAGAGGTCAAGAAAATGGCCGACGAGAAACCTGATTTTGAGTATATCATCAAAGTGGATGATAGGGAAGTCTGGCGGGGCTTGAATGTGAAGAAAAAGTATATAGAGATCGTCCAAGCCAACCCGACCAGGCGCGTTTCGATTTCCTGGCGATTGCCTGAGGCGGTGCTAATATGCCTGCTCTGAGTTTTCCATACGTTGAGGGAGCAAGCGTTATCTTTGGCACCGTGTTGCGGCCACTTGTATCCTTGATAGAAGATACAGAACACTGTCAGCGGATTTTTAGAACGGATTGAACGGAAGATGCCGCGCACGGAGCCCTAATTCGTTCAATCCGTTCCCCAAATCCGTTGACAGTTCCTCTCATCCCCCCGCTCTGACGTGCTATGAAGTTTTTCACGCCCCGATGCCCTGCTTTCCCTAGCTTTTGCTTGTCTTGGTCCCTTCGGCATTGCTCAGGACAAGCGCCAGATCCAGGCCAAAAGCGGGGATTTGGCAATCCCCTCAGAGCAATTTTGGATCCACTGGCACTTCATCTCCGAAGACGATACACTGTGCCGCCTTCCGCCCGAAAGCACAACCCCGCGCCACACGTCCGCGTCTCCACTCCCTCCACAGTTGCCACCCCAAAGACCTGCACCGGTGTGAATCGCCCAACCATCCCGCTGAAGGTGACCAGCACCGCGTCCCCATCCTCGATTGCTTTCACCACCGGCGGACCGCTGTAGACCACCACGCCCGGCGCAACCTCCACGTAGGCCAGAGCAGCCAGGGTCGGGGCCATGCCCGCGCCGTATACCTCCTGGCCGATGGCGCCCCACTGGCTCCATCCGTCGCGCATGTCCTCCAGGGGAATGTAGAGGTCCAGCCGGTTGCGGCTCACCGTCTCGTAGGCCGCCGGGTGCTCGGTGGCCACGCCTTCGGGTAGCAGCGGCGGGAAGGCGTAGGGCATCGTCAGCAGGGTGTGCTGGCAGAACTCGGCGACCAGCTTCTCCGCCGAAGGGGCGATCTGGCCGTGGGCGCGGCGCAGGTATTCGGTCAGGTAGATCCAGGCCTCGTATTGCTCTTTGGGGGTGATCGCCGCCGCCCGCTGGGTGGGCATCAATCCGAAGAAGGTGCGAGCGCCGGCCGCCGGGCCGTAGTCCACCTCGTACAGCCAGCTCAAGCGCACCAGGTTGGCGACCGGGCCGTAGCTCAACTCCAGGTACGTTGCGTCGCCGGTGAGCTGCCACAGCCGGGCAGCGGCGGCCGCAGCCTGGGCGGTGATGTGGGTCTCGTAGGCTAGAGCGAAGCCGTGGCCGCGCAGGTGCTCGATGGCCGCTTTCGCTTCCTCCAGATAGTGGGCTTCGCTTGTTAGCTCGTGCAGCAGCAGCATGTAGTAGGCGTAGCCGCCGGCGCAGTCGGGCTCGCGGCCGGTGCCTTTCCATGCCTTGTCCAGCGCGTCTGGGTCGGGGAAGTTGTAGAACAGGCGAAAGTCGTAGTCCACGGCGTGGGCGTAGTCCATCCAGGCGTCGGCGCTGTCCAGGGCCAGTTGCCGGGCGGTCTCGTTGCCCATCAGCCCCCACTCGGCCAGCTTGAGGGCGTGCCCCAACTCGTACCAGGTGTCGCCACGTCCCTGATCCCCGGTCACGGAAAGAGGGCCGGAGTTCTGCACCATCTTGAAACGGGGGTTGTAGAAGGTGGGGAGCCCACGGCTGATCTCCGCCGCCAGTTCCGCGCCCTCCCCGTAGCGAGCAGCGTAGCGCGCCGCTGCTAGCCCCACGTCCAACTGGGTGATCAATTCGGCCGACTGGCGGGTGTCGGCGACGTAGGCGCGCCAGTAGCGCTGGCCTTCGAGCTCGAGCCAGGTGTCGGGATCCTCCAGGTCAGCCAGGGTGCGGCGTCCCAGGTCGGCCCAGTCGGGCAGCGGATCTTCTGGCACGGCGATCAGGTCGTAGATGGCGCTGACCTGATCCAGGTAGCGCCGAAACATGGCCACCTCGTCGTCAGGCTCGCCTGGAGCCAGATAGGCGTAGCTGTCGTAGATCGGCGCCGCCTGGCCCACCGGCAGGGCGCGCAGGTCGGTGACGCTCAGATTGTGCCCCAATGTCTGGCCCCGACGACTCGGAGTGGCGGAGGGGGTATAGTGCGCTACTTGCATGAACGGGTTCAGCTCGCTCAGGTCCAGCCAGTAGAGCAGAGTGCTGTTCAGCTCCTGACTATAGCCGTAGAGCATCGGGGCAGCCAACGGCGCAGGCGCGGCGTAGAGGGTCAGGTGGCCGCTGACTTCTTCGCCCGTCGTCAGGTCCACGAAGCTCCATTCTGGCTCGACCTGGCCGGAGGGCGGGGACTCGTGTCGAATCAGATCCAGGCGGTAGTGGAATAGGCCCGGCGGTCCAGGAGTGCGCAGGCGCAGACGGAACGCGGCCCAGCCAGCGTCGCCGGTCAGTTGGACGACTCCCGCTCTGTCGCTCGTTACCTGCTGGACGTGGGGCAGTAGCGCCAGTTCGCCCCGGCCCAACGGCGACAGGTCGAGACCAATTTGGCCCTCTCCGCCGGCAGTGATCGTCAGGGTGTGGTTGGCGAAGGCCAGGGTGTAGGGCCCGCTGGTCAGGCGAAACTGGAGGCCCGGCCCGATCTCCGGCTGGCTGGCGACGGGGCCGCCGGCGGCCGCCGGCTGCCGCTGATAGCGGAGGCCAAGGGAGGTATGGGGCACGTCGGTCCAGATATCGGTTGCTTCTGTATAAGAGGGCATGGCTTCCTCTGTGGGAACAGGAGTTGGTAGGATCGTGGGAACGGGGGTTGGAGAAGAGGATGGGGTGGCGACCGGGGTAGCCGTTGGCGAGGGCGTGACACAGCCAGGCAGCAGGAGCAGTAGCAATAGGATAATCAACCGCCGGTTCATCATCTCCTCCGGGCTACCGTCGGTATGCAGCCAACCGGTCGCGCACGGCGTAGGTGCCGATCAGGGCCAGCCAGGCCATCAATGCCACTCCCAGCGGGATACCAAGCAGCACCCCGGCCACCGTCAGCGCCAGACTGAACAGGCCGATGAACAGGCCAAAGCCTGGGTTCAGCAGTAGCATTTTGGCCGCGTTGGTCAGGGTGGTGCGCAAGGAACGGTCCTCCTGCTCGTAGAAGAGAGGCCAGTAGAAGACCTGGATCAGCAGCCAGACCAGCAGGACGCCACCCCACAACAGCTTCAGCACTCCCCAGCCTGGGCCGGAGAAGCTCCGGTAGGCGTAGAAGTTGCCAAGAGCGACGCCGACCACGATCAGGTTGGCCAGGCCCCACTGCCAGGCCCGCCAGAACACGCCCTTGAAGTCGGCCCACACGTCGCGCATAAAGAGATACTCGCCCTCTGCCAAGCGCCGGGCCACGGCATACATGGTCGCCGTGGCCGGCGGGCCGGGGATGACGACCAACTGGCACCCCAGCCAGATCACGTTGAGGAAGGTCAGGGTGATGAGCTCGGCCCACCAGCGGGCAAAGGCACTCGTCAAAACGGCCAGGGCGTCCGACATGCGTTGACCATCTCTCCAATCTGGCTCTGTTCACCGAGGTCTCCTGGATTCTGTTGAAAAATGCTCGTCCAGTGGGAGTCCCTAACTTGTTAGGGGGTTCTCATCCACAAAACGACGCCCCGGTGGGGATAACCCGAACAAGTTCGGGGCTCCGGCGATCCCGAGCTGAACGTTGATCCCTTTTCAGTGCCCTCAGTGCCTTCAGTGTTTCAGTGATTCACCCCTTCAACCCGGCATAGCTGACGCCTTCGATGAAGTACCTCTGGAAAAAGAAGAAGATGACCAGCACCGGAATGGCGTTGAACATGGAGCCCACCAGGATCAGGTTCCAGTCCTCGCGGAACTGCTGACGGAAGAACTGCATCCCCACCGTCAGGGTGAACTTAGGCTGCGTGTTCAGGTACAGCAGCGGCCCCAGGAACTCGTTCCAGGAGGCCTGGAAGGCCAGGATGGCCAGGGTCAGTAGCGCTGGCTTCGCCAGTGGCACTACTACGTCTTTAATGATGGTGAAGCGGCTGGCGCCGTCTATGAACGCCGCCTCCTCCAGTTCTATGGGCACGGCTTTGAGGAACTGGGTCATCAGGAAGATGCCGAACACCTCCACGGCGCCGGGGACGATCAGAGCCCAGTAGGAGTTGCCCCATCCCAGGTACTTGACGATCAACACGTACCCTGGGATCAGTGTCACCGCGCCGGGGATCATCATCGTGCCCAGCATCAGGGCGAAGATGACGTCCTTGCCGGGGAAGCGCATGCGAGCGAAGGCGTAGCCGGCGAACACAGCCAGAGTGGTTCGGAGCAGCACGCGGACCACCGCCAGCCAGACGCTGTTCCAGAGCCAATAGGGGAAACAGTATTCTCCCAACAAGCCCTCGCACGCCGTGCTGCCGGACTGGAACACCCGCGTCCAGTTGTCGAAGTGCCACACCTCTGGGAACAGCCTGGGCGGGTAGGAAAGGATCTCGCGATTGGTCTTGAAGCTGCCGAAGAAGGCCAGGATAAACGGCGTCAGGAACGCCAGGCCGATCCCGGCGAGCACCAGGTAGCGGAAGATGAGGCCGATGTAATGCCCGGCCGGCCGACGCTCTGCCCTGAAGCGCGCCGCAGTGGTTGCTGTCGTCTTTGTCACAGTCATCTTGTCCCCTCCTAATACAGCTCGGTCCCGCGCTCGATGAATCGGCGCTGGATGAAGGTGAAGATAAAGATGATGGCGCCCAGTAGGAACGCCATGGCACTGGCGTACCCCGCGCGCGCCGTCCGCTGGGACCCCAGCACTTTCTGGTAGATCAGCAGCACCGGCGTCAGTGTGGTATCCAACGGCCCACCGGAGGTCATGATGAATGCCTGGTCGAATACCTGGAAAGTGCCGATGGTGCCCAGTACTATCACCAACAGGATCACCGGCCGCAGCAGTGGGAGGGTGACGCTCCAGAACTGGCGCCACTTTGACGCGCCGTCAATGGACGCCGCCTCGTACAGTTGCGGGGGGATGTCTTGCAGCGCAGCCAGGAACATGATCATGAAGGTGGGCGCTGTGGTGAAGATGTTCATGGCCATGATGCACACCCAGGCAATGCTGGGCCCTCGCAGCCACCACGACAGCGCCTTGGGATCCGCCACAAAAGGCTTCAGGAAGATCTCCACCAGCCCGGTAACGGTTCTGAGCCAGTTGGGCTGCGCTTTGATCCCTGCCGCCAGGAACAGCTTGTCCAGACCGATCTGCGTGAAGAAGTAGTTGAGAAAGCCGGTCTTCTGGTACAGCCACATGAAGATCAGCGAGATCACGATGGACGATGTCACGCTGGGCGCGTAGAACATGGTGCGGAAGAACTGGCGCCCGCGGAACTTGGCGTTCAGGATCACGGCCAGCAGGATGGCAAAGCTGGTCTGCAGGGCCACCACGAACACCACGTACCAAGACACGTTGTACAGCGCCCGGTGGAATAGCTTGTCTTTCAGCGCCTCGGTGTAGTTTGCCAGCCCGACGTAGGTGGGCACGTCAAAGATGGCAGATTGGTGCAGGCTTAGCCAGATCGCGTAGCCAACGATGGTGACGGTAAAGATCGAAGCCAGGAACAGGTAGGGCGAGATGTAGATGTAGGCCGTTAGTGACTCTCGCTGGGCGACGGTCTCGTTGAAAATCTGGGCTGTGCGCTGGTTCCACATCGCCCAGACGAAGAAGCCGAACAAGATCACCACGGGCAGCACGGCAGCCGCGGCCGCCTGCCGCTCAGCGGGTTCGAAGGAACGGCCAAGCACGGAAGTCATGGTCGCATTGCGGAACATGAAGAAGGCGCTGTAACCCAAACCAATGTAGTTCACGGCCAGCGACATGAGCCGTCCGGAACTCTGGCGTCGCCACAGCCGGGGGAGGTAGTAGAGCTGCACGGCCGCCAGCACCGCAGCCACCGCGGCGAGAATCCAGCGGACCGTGCCTTGCACTGCCTCGACCCGCCCCAGGCCAATCCAGGCTGCACCACCGAGCAACCCCAGCGAGAGTAGCAGGTGCCAGATGGCAGTCAGCGTTACCAGGAGAGGTTGGTCTCGTTTCGAAACAGACTCGATTGCAGACATAGATTCACCTCCCGTCTGTATGGGGTCGGGCGCATCAATGCGCCCGACCCCTCTTACCGTGTCAGGCTACTTATATACTTCGGTGTTGATCTCATTGACAGCTTGGTCGAGGGCTTCCTGGGGAGACTGCTCGCCCAGGAACACCCGCTCCAGCGCCTTGCCCATGCGGTCCAACACCTCGCCAGTCTCTGGCCCGTAGTAGAACACCCTCCCGTACTTGGCCCCGCCCTGGGCGATGGCCGTCTCGTTCGGATGCTCCGCGAACCAGGCGTGGTCCAGCAGCGACTTCTGAGTCGGCAGGGCGAAACCGGTCTTGAGAAGGGCTTCCAGGTTCTCCTCTCCCGTCAGGTAGAAGACTAACAGCGCCGCCGCATTGGGGTACTTGGTGTCGGCCTTGGCTCCAAAGGAGTTGGTGAACAGCAGGTCGCCGCCACCAGCCGGCCCCTTGGGCACTTCGACGATCTTGTACTCCACGTCGGCGAAGTCGGTGTTCATGTAGTTGACCATCCAGCCGCCTTCCAGGGCCATGGCCGTCAGCTCCTTGCCGATGGCCTCGCCACACCAGCCAGCACCGATGTCCGACGGCCAGGCGCCGATGTCATCTTCGTACAGGCCGTACCAGTACTCCAGCGAAGCCACCGCCTCAGGGCTATTGAATAGCGCTTCGGTGAAGTCGGCGTTGGTCATCTCGCCACCCCAGGCATAGACCAGCGCAGGCCAGCGGCCCACGTCCGGCGGAACGCACATGCCGTAGGTGCCGGTGTTCTCAGTGATGGTCTTGGCAGCAGCCTTCAGGTCGTCGTAGGTCCAGTCGGCCGTGGGTTCAGGGATGCCCGCCTGCTCGAAGAACTCAGGCAGGTAGACCAGGCCCAGGCTGCCGAAGTCTTTGGGCAGGCCGAAGGTCGTCCCCTCGTAGGTGAACATGGACAGCAGGGCCCCGATGTAGTCGCTGCGCTTGACCCCGGCCTGAGCCATGTAGTCGTCCAGGGGCAGCAACTGCCCGGTGCGACCGAAGGCCGTCATCAGGTCGGCGTCCACGTAGAACACGTCGGGCGCTGCCCCACCAGCCATGGCTGCCTTCAGCTTGGTCTGATAGTCGGCGGGGATGGGCTCGAAGTTGACCTTGATGTCGGGATAGTGCTCGTTGAAGCGGGCGATGGAATCGCTGACGATGTTCTGCTCCGACTCGCCGCCCCAACCCGATACCGTCAACTCCGCCCCTGCCTCAGGCTCCAGGACGGGCGCTGCGACCGTCTTGTACACTTCGATGTTGACCTCGCTGACGGCCTGGTCGAGGGCTGCCTTGGGGGACTGCTCACCCAAGAACACCCGCTCCAGCGCCTTGCCCATGCGGTCCAACACCTCGCCAGTCTCTGGCCCGTAGTAGAACACCCTCCCGTACTTGGCCCCGCCCTGGGCGATGGCCGTCTCGTTCGGATGCTCCGCGAACCAGGCGTGGTCCAGCAGCGACTTCTGAGTCGGCAGGGCGAAACCGGTCTTGAGAAGGGCTTCCAGGTTCTCCTCTCCCGTCAGGTAGAAGACTAACAGCGCCGCCGCATTGGGGTACTTGGTGTCGGCCTTGGCTCCAAAGGAGTTGGTGAACAGCAGGTCGCCGCCACCAGCCGGCCCCTTGGGGATCTCCACGATCTTGTACTCGACGTCGGCGAAGTCGGTGTTCATGTAGTTGACCATCCAGCCGCCTTCCAGAGCCATGGCGGTGAGCTCCTTGCCGATGGCCTCGCCACACCAGCCAGCACCGATGTCCGATGGCCAGGCGCCGATGTCATCTTCGTACAGACCGTACCAGTACTCCAGCGAAGCTACCGCCTCAGGGCTGTTGAACAGCGCCTCGGTGAAGTCGGCGTTGGTCATCTCGCCACCCCAGGCGTAGACCAGCGCAGGCCAGCGACCCACGTCCGGCGGAACGCACATGCCGTAGGTGCCGGTGTTCTCAGTGATGGTCTTGGCAGCAGCCTTCAGGTCGTCGTAGGTCCAGTCGGCCGTGGGTTCAGGGATGCCCGCCTGCTCGAAGAACTCAGGCAGGTAGACCAGGCCCAGGCTGCCGAAGTCTTTGGGCAGGCCGAAGGTCGTCCCCTCGTAGGTGAACATGGACAGCAGGGCCCCGATGTAGTCGCTGCGCTTGACCCCGGCCTGAGCCATGTAGTCGTCCAGGGGCAGCAACTGCCCGGTGCGACCGAAGGCCGTCATCAGGTCGGCGTCCACGTAGAACACGTCGGGCGCTGCCCCACCAGCCATGGCTGCCTTCAGCTTGGTCTGATAGTCGGCGGGGATGGGCTCGAAGTTGACCTTGATGTCGGGATAGTGCTCGTTGAAGCGGGCGATGGAATCGCTGACGACGTTCTGCTCCGACTCGCCGCCCCAGCCCGACACCGTCAACTCCGCCCCTGCCTCAGGACAGAGGTTGCCCATGCACTCGACACCGGGCTTCGGAGTCGCCGTGGGTGCGGCCGGCTTGGGAGTGGATGTGGCTGGCACGGGGGTAGGGGTGGCCTTTGGTGCACAGGCTGTGAATAGCATGGCTACCAAGACCAGCATGCTCAAAAACATTTTCCGTTTCATTTTTTCCTCTCCTTCTTGTTTTTTACTTCTTGACAGGATTTAGCAGCTCTCGCTGCCTTCGGTTAAGCCAACTTTTTATTCTCCTTCATCACCTCCTCTCGATGAGAATGTCGTCCGGCAGATCAACGCGCACTTCCAGGCCGTGATGCTGGAAGCTGAAGGCCAGTCGCCGCCAGGCGCTCGGCAGCCGTGGGTTGAGGGTATAGCCTTCGGCCGTGAGCCGCAATCCTGCGAAGCCAAAGACGAGCGCCTGCCACACGCCACCAGCCGAAGCGCCGTGGATGCCTTCGGCTGCGTTTCCCCGCACGTCCTCCAGGTCCACCAGCGCGGCGCGCACGAAATGCTCGTAGGCTACCTCAGGCATGCCCAGCTCACAGGCCAGGATGGCGTGGATGGCTGGACTCAATGATGAGCCATACGTATGGTCGGTGCGCGGCTGGTAGTAGTCCCAGTTGACCCGCTTGGTGTCCAGGTCATAGCGGTCGCCCAGCAGGTACAGGAGCATCAGGACGTCCGCCTGCTTGAGCGCCTGCACCTGATTGGTGCGTTCGATTCCCAATAGTGACTGGATAGAATGCCTTCGGGGTTCCAAAGCCTGCCAGTCAATGTCTTCCAGTTCGAAAAACCCCTCGAACTGCTCCATCAGCCCCGTCTCCG
>JACNHM010000216.1:6376-10426 GCA_014383605.1 Chloroflexota bacterium | reverse complement strand
CGGATGTGGGCAGATGGACTATAATACGCCGGACGCATGTGGGGACAGAGAGACAACATCACCGCTAACGTAAAACGCAAAACGTGAAACGTAAGGGTTACGTTTTACGCATACCGGGCTTGCAGATTAGGAGAGGGTGAAGTCAGCAAGGAGAGACATGTTCTTCGACGAAGCTAAGATTCACGTGCAAGCAGGCGGTGGCGGCAACGGTGTCGTGGCCTTCCGCCGCGAGAAGTACGTCCCCCTGGGCGGGCCGAGCGGCGGCAACGGCGGCAAAGGCGGCGACGTCATCCTGGCCGTCAGTCCGCATCTGAACACGCTCATCAACTTCAAGAAGCGGGTGCATTTCAAGGCCGGGCGCGGCGAGCACGGCCGCGGCAAGAATCAGCAGGGCAAACAGGGAGAGGATTGCCTCATCACCGTGCCGCCGGGCACGGTGGTCAGCGACGCCGGGAGCGGCGACCTGCTGGCTGACCTGACCGGGCCCGATCAGCAGGCGGTGGTGGCCCGCGGCGGGCGCGGCGGACGGGGCAACGCCACCTTCGCCACCTCCACCAACCAGGCCCCGCGCCTGGCCGAAAACGGCGAGCCGGGCGAGGCCGGCTGGCTGCGCTTGGAGCTGAAGCTCATCGCCGACGTGGGCATCGTGGGCGTGCCCAATGCGGGCAAATCCACCCTGCTGGCTGCGGTCAGCGCCGCCCGCCCCAAGATCGCCGACTACCCCTTCACCACGCTGGTGCCCAACCTGGGGGTGACGGTGGTGGACGACCGCGATTTTGTGCTGGCGGATATTCCCGGCCTGATCGAGGGGGCGCACGCCGGCGCCGGTCTGGGCCACGCCTTCCTGCGCCACGTCGAGCGCTGCCGCGTGCTCATCCACCTGCTCAACGGCATCAGCCCCGACCCGCTGGGCGACTACCAGGCCATCAACCAGGAACTGGAGTTGTTCAATCCGGCGCTGGCCGACAAGCCACAGGTGGTGGTGCTGAACAAGATGGACCTGACCGAGGTGCGCGAGCTGTGGCCCTTGGCAAAGCAGGCACTGCAGCAGCAGAACGTGGAGCCGATGGCCATCTCCGCCGTCAGTGGTGAGGGGGTGCCGGCGCTGATGCGCCGCGTGGCCGGTCTCTTGGAAGCGCTGCCGCCGCCAGCGGCGGCGGCGGAGGCCCTCCCCGTCTTCCGGCTGCCGGAGGATGAGGCCGCCTTCACTATCGAGCGGGAGGGCGACGGCTGGCGTGTGCGCGGCAAACGCATCGAGCGGGTGATGCAGATGACCAACTGGGACTACTACGAGGCGGCGCGGCGCTTCCAGCGCATTCTGGAGGCCATGGGCATCACCCAGGCCCTGGAAGAGGCCGGCGTGCAGGAGGGCGATGTGGTTTCCATCGGTGATGTGGAACTGACGTGGGGGGAGGAGTGGTGAGAGTCGGCAGATCACAATCAGTCCAATGTGGGGGAGTGGTCCTCTCGAACGTGGGCTCGGAGTACAACTCCTCGTCATCAGGGTGGGGGGAGGAGTGGTGAGAATCGGTATCCTGGGCGGGACCTTCGATCCGCCGCACATCGGCCATCTGATCCTGGCTGAGGAGGCCTGGGCGCTTCTCGGTCTGGACTGCGTTTACTTCGTGCCCGCGGGCGACCCGCCGCACAAGCGAGGTGAGCCGCTTTCGCCTGCTGTCCACCGGCGGCGTATGGTGGAGTTGGCCATCGCCGACAACCCGCACTTCCTGCTCTCCACGGTGGATATTGACCGTCCGGGGCCGCACTACACCATTGACATGATGCGTTTGCTGCGGGATGCCCACCCGCCGGGCACAGAACTCTACTTCCTGATGGGGCTCGATTCGCTGGTTGATTTGCCTCACTGGCACCAGGCGGATCGCTTGATCGCCAACTGCCAACTGGTGGCGCTGAGCCGCTACGGTTACACGGTGGACTGGGAGGAGTTGGAGGCTGCGCTGCCGGGCGTACGGGAGCAGGTCATCCAGTTGCCCATGCTGGAATTGGAGATCGCCTCGCACGTCATCCAGCAGAGGGTGCGGGAGGGGTTGCCCATCCGCTACCAGGTGCTGCCGGCGGTGGAGGCGTATGTTCGAGAGCAGGGACTGTATCGGTAGATTGGGAAACTGGTAGATTGGGAGACCGGTAAATTGGTAGATTGGGAAACTGGTCAATTGGGCCTCTGCTCCCCGAATTTACCAATCTACCAATCTACCAGTGTAGCAGTCTGCCAACGAGGTGAGATGTTCGCCGAAGTCGTGGTGAATGACCCCCTCTCGCGGCTGAGCGCCGCGGCAGGGGCACCATCCGATACCGTTGCGCCGCTGGGCATGACCTATCACTACGACGTGCCGCCGCATCTGCGCGGCGTGCTGCGGCCTGGCCACCTGGCCTGGGTGGGCTTCGGCCAACGGCGGCTGCAGGGCATCGTCGTGGGCCTGAGCGAGACGGCGCCGGTGGCCGAGACGCGCCCGCTGGAACGGCTGGTTCTGGACGAGCCGGTGCTCACGGACAGGCAACTGGCGCTGGCTCGCTGGATGAGCGCGCACTACCTGGCTCCGCTGCTCGACTGTACGCGGCTGATGCTGCCGCCCGGTCTTCTGAGAGCTGCCGAGCCGCTGCTGGAAGCGCGCCTGGCTCCACCTTTCCCCTCCGATCTCACGCCCGAACAGGCTGACCTGCTCACCCGTTTGCAGGAAGGCCCGATCCCGCTGCGCCGCCTGAAGCGCACTGCGCCCAGGCTGGCAGCGCGGGCGGTGATCGAGCCGCTGCGCCAGCGCGGCCTGGTGAGCCGCCGCCAGGCGGTGGTGCGGCCGCCGCTCTGCCCCAAGATCGGCCGCCGCGTGCGGCTGCTGGCCGACGCTGGGAAAGTGGCCCGCGCCCTGCCCACGCTGGGCCACGGGTCGAAACAGGCCGACGTGCTGAGCTGGCTGGCGGCCAGCGACGATCCGCTGCCCACGCTCGCTGCTGTCTGCCAGGCGGTGGGGTGCACGGAGGGGCCGGTGCGGGCGCTGGCCGAGCGGGGCTGGGTGGAGATCACGCCGCGCCGCCGGCTGCTGGTGCCGCTGCTCTCCTCCCAGGCGATAGACGAAGCACTGGTAGATATGTCTCGACAGGCATCGAAGCAAGCTACTGTTCTCGCCGCGCTGCGGGATGCTTCTGGTCCTGTGGACGAAGCGAGCTTTCGCGCTGCGCACGGTGTAAGTGCTAACGTGCTGCGGGCATTGGCCGAGCGCGGCTGGATAGAGATCACGGCACGTCCCCGGCTGCTGGTGTTGCTTCTGTCATCTCATGAGATCGACGAAGTGCTGGCGAGCGAACTGCAACGAGCACCGAAGCAGGCTGCGGCGTTGACTGCTCTGCGAGATGTCACCGGTCCTGTGGACGAGGCCAGCTTCCGCGCCGCGCACAGCGTGAGTGCCAGCATGCTGCGGGCGCTGGCTAAGCGTGGTTGGGTGGAGATCACGCCTCGCCGCCGATTGCTGAAGCCACTCCTATCCCCCCAGGCGGTGGACGAGACGCTGATGGAGGAGGTTCTCTGTTCATCAGAGCAAGCCGCCGCTTTGGCCGCTCTGCGGGATGTCCTCAGTCCTGTGGAAGAGACGACCTTTCGCGCCGAGCAGGACGTGAGTGCAGCCGCCCTGCGGGCGCTGGAAGAGCGCGGCTTCGTGCGCCGCGTGGATGAGGAGCCCAAGGTGCTGCTGCGCCTGGAGCCGGAGGAGGTGGCGGAGCGGATCGTCGAGTTGCGGGGAGCCAGCAAGCACAGGGCGGTGCTGGAAGCGCTGTTGGAGCTGGCCGACGAGGTGGGCGAGGGCGAGCCGGTGATCGAGTGGATCGGCTGGGTCTACGCCGAGACTGGTTGCGATCTGAACACGTTGCGCGACCTGGAGGCGGCGGGGCTGATGGCCATCGAAGAAGAGGAAATCTGGCGCGATCCCTTGGCCGGGCGCGAGTTCGTCACCGACGTGCCGCCCAAGTTGACGCCGGACCAGGCCCGCGTATGGTCAGCCATTGAGCCAGCAGTCGGTAGATTGGTAAATTGGGAAACTG
>JACNHM010000216.1:0-6269 GCA_014383605.1 Chloroflexota bacterium | reverse complement strand
ATTGGTAGATTGGGATAACGAAGCCCAAGACACCAATGTACCAATCTACCAGTCTACCAGTGTACCAGCCTACCTCCTGCACGGGGTCACCGGCAGCGGCAAGACGGAGATCTACCTGCGGGCCATCGCCGGCGTGCTGTCGGCAGGCCGCCAGGCCATCGTGCTGGTGCCGGAGATCTCGCTGACGCCCCAGACCATTCGCCGCTTCGCTGCCCGCTTCCCCGGCCGCATCGGGGTGATCCACAGCCAGCTTTCCCGCGGCGAGCGCTACGACACCTGGCGGCGCATCCGGGCCGGCCAGATGGACATCGTCATCGGCCCCCGCTCGGCGCTGTTCCAGCCGCTGCCCCGGCTGGGGCTCATCGTCGTGGACGAGGAGCACGACGATTCTTACAAGCAGGATGACCTGCTGATCCGGCAGTTGGTGCGCTACCATGCGCGTCAGGCGGCCCGGCAACTGGCCCGGCTGAGCGGGGCAGTGCTGATCCTGGGCAGCGCCACGCCGTCGCTGGAGAGCTACCACGCCGCGCAGGCGGGGCAGATCCGCTTGCTGGAGTTGCCGCAGCGCATCCTGGGCCACTGGCGGCGGCTGGAGGAGCAGCGAGAGCGCTATCACGTGCGGGGCACGGCCTACAAGCCTGTGGACGAAGGTTTGGACGCTCGCTACGCGGAGCTGCCCCAGGTGGAGGTGGTGGACCTGCGCCAGGAGCTGCGGGCGGGCAACCGCAGCATCTTCAGCCGGGCCCTGCAGGAGGCGCTGGCCCGCACGCTGGCCGCCCGGCAGCAGGCCATCCTCTTCCTCAACCGCCGCGGCGCGGCCACCTTCGTCATGTGCCGCGATTGCGGCCACGTGCTGCGCTGCTCGCGCTGCGAGATCCCCTTCACTTATCACTTGGAATCCAACCCAAAAGCTTACAGAGGCAGTTCTCAGCCACCGACAACCCACCGACAAGGTGTTGGCTCTACAGAGTTTTCGGAGAAGGTCCCCGAGAATCCGCAATCCGCAATCCACAATCCGCAATCCGCCTTGGTTTGCCATCATTGCAATCGCCAGGAGCCGGCGCCCGAGTGTTGTCCGCTGTGTGATAGCCGGCGCATCCGCCATTTCGGCGTGGGCACGCAGCGGGTGGAGCAAGAAGTGCGGCGCATGTTCCCGCGGGCGCGCACGCTGCGCTGGGACTGGGACGTGACTCGCTACAAGGACGCTCACGAGGTGATCCTGTCGCAATTCAGCGGGCACCAGGCGGACGTGCTCATCGGCACGCAGATGATCGCCAAGGGGCTGGACCTGCCGCTGGTGACGCTGGTGGGCGTGGTCAGCGCCGACACGGCGCTCTACCTGCCCGACTTCCGCGCTGGCGAGCGCACGTTCCAGTTGCTGACGCAGGTGGCCGGGCGGGCCGGGCGGGGCATTTTGGGCGGGCGGGTCATCGTGCAGACCTACACGCCGGAGCATTACGCCATCCGCGCCGCCGCCGGCCACGACTACGCCGTCTTCTACGAGCAGGAGATGGCCTATCGTCGTCAGTTGGGCTATCCGCCCACGGCGCGGCTGGCCAAGGTGGTGGCCGTGGACGAGAACCCGCGTCGTTGCCGCGAGGCGGCGGAGGCCGTGGCGGCCCTGCTGGAGGAGCGCATCGCCGAGAGCGGCGGCGAGGCCCGCCTCATTGGCCCCGTGCCTTGCTTTTTCGCCCTTTACCGGGGATGCACGCGCTGGCAGGTGGTGGTGCGGGCGCCCGATCCGACGCCGCTGCTGCGCGGCCGGCCGTTCCCGCCCAACTGTTGGGTGGACGTGGATCCCGTGAGTTTACTGTGAGGTTTTCGTTGCTTGTGACAATCCTGTGTGCTTCGTCTACCGGAAGTGGGAAGTTGGAGGGATCGTTAATCATGTGGTATCATTACATCTGTGTAGACCCGTCCGTTCTGGGTGTCATAGCGGATTATCCGCTGCAGTGATCTGTGGGGAAGAACATGTCAGCAAACGACTTGGAATCTGCAATGGTATCAACTGAAGCCGCAGGCGCCGGCAATGATAAAGCTGAGCCAACCATTCCTCGGCCATTTTACATGCTCGCCGTGGCGTTGGTGATCGGCTTCCTGGTCGAAACGTTGCTGCACAGACAACCTTTGGGTTTGGGCTACGCGGCAGCCTCGCTGGCAGTCAGTGTGGGTTGGCTGGTGCTTGGTCTGGGTCTTGATCATAGACCAAGCCGGTCTGTGCTGTGGCTCTTGGCTGGTGTGATATTCTATGGCGCAATGGTGGCTGTGCGTGCATCGGTGGCCTTGCGCGTCACTAATGTGATGGTGGGGCTGATCCTGCTGTTGCTCATCGGCGCGACCTATGTGCGGGAAAACCTGCCCGCCTTCAGCGTTAGCGACCACTTCACAGCCGTTGTAGGAGCGGGCATCGGCACGATCCTGCAACCTGTCGTGTTTTTCGCTGGTGATTTACCTCAGGTGCTGAAGGCGCGGGGAGAAGAGGGGAGCGAACTCCGCAACAGGTTTGGCCCGATCATCGTGGGGATAGTTCTAGCGATTCCACTGCTGCTGATATTTGGCGCCTTGTTTGCCTCAGCAGATCCGGTCTTTGCCACCTATCTTCGTCAGTTCTTCGATTGGCAATTGGATCTGCAAGATGTGGTGATGCGCTGTCTGTTCGGTGTGCTACTGAGCTGGGCGGGGCTGGGTCTGGCTCGGCACGCGTTCACGGCTGAGGTGAACGATTGGGTCCGGCGCAACCTGCGCCGCCCGCGCTGGCTCCACCTCCCCAGCCGCACGGTGATCACTGCGCTCCTTCTGCTGAACCTGCTGTTTGTGAGCTTTGTTGTTGTCCAGGCGGTGTACCTCTTTGGAGGCGCCGACACCCTGGCGCGTACCCATCTGACGCATAGCACATACGCTCGCCGAGGCTTCTTCGAGTTGGTTGCTGCCGCCGCGCTGGTGGTGAACTTGATCTTGTTGTTCGATTGGCTGGTCGCTGAAGAGAAGAGCAAAGGCCGCCGTCTGGTCAATGTCTTGCATGGGTTTTTGGTGATACTGACGCTGGCCGTACTGGTCTCGGCGCTGCAACGCATGCGGCTGTATCAGCGGGAATATGGACTGACAGAGTTGCGTTTCTACACCACGGCGTTCATGGGATGGGTGGCCGTGATTTTGCTTTGGCTGGTTGTCACCGTGATAGCACGCTTGAGCCCCAGGGATGGCCGGGAGCGGCAAAGGTTTGCTTTGGGTGCTTTTGTCACTGCTTTGATTCTCGTGGCGGTGATTAACTTGGTGAATCCAGATGCCATCATCGCCCGCACAAATCTCAGGCGCGTGGCTGCGGGTGCTACCCGCCCGCCGGATGTCGAATACCTGACAATGAACTTGAGTCCAGATACGATCCCGACGCTCATTGCTGAGTTAGATAACCTGTCCGATTTGACAATCCGTTCCCGTCTAGCGTGCAAGCTAGCGGAGCGAGCTGAAATGCTTGTTCGGCAATCTGAGGACCACCGCTGGCGTGGTCTCAACTTGGGGACGAGCCGAGCGCTGTGGGCCTTACATACTGCTGCGGAGAAGATATCGAACGCTGCGCAAC
The DNA here is from genome assembly GCA_014383605.1 of Chloroflexota bacterium. The sequence continues at coordinate 2,689 of JACNHM010000216.1, read as the reverse complement.
AATGCCCACCGTAAAACTTGTTCGTGCCTTTTTCGTTCGAAACTAGCCCATACGAGCCGGTCGTGGTATAATGCCGGTACATTGGTAACTTGGGAAACTGGTAGATTGCGAAACTGGTAACTTGGGAAATTGGTAGCTGGGGACATGGGTGGATGGCCAGGCACTTGCTCGACCAATCTACCAATCTACCAATCTACCGAACTACCGATCTACCACCTTCAGGAGACATCTGTGACCATCGAAGCACGTGAGTTGACCGCGGCGCAACTGCGGCGGCAGGGTGGGATCGAAGGGTTGGACTTTCAGTGCACCGACGAACTGCCTGAACTGACCGAGATCATCGGCCAGGAGCGGGCCACGCGGGCCATCGAGTTCGGCATTGACATCCCCGCCTATGGCTACAACGTCTACGCCATGGGCCCGGCTGGCGCTGGCAAGACCTCGACCATCATGCGCTACCTGGAGCGCAAGGCCGCCACCCGTGACCTGCCCCACGACTGGGGCTACGTCAACAACTTCGGCGATCCGCAGAGCCCGGACGCCTTGCAGCTGCCGCCCGGTGGCGGTTGCGGTTTTCAGGACAGGGTGGGTGAACTGCTGGGCCATCTGGCGGAGGAGTTGCCCCGGGCCTTCGAAAGCGAGCAGTACGAGGAGCATCAGCAGAAGCTGGCCCGCGAGCTGGACGAGTTGCGCAAGGCCGAGTTCAAGAAGATGGAAGCCTACGCCGCCGAGCGTGGCTTCGCCATCGTGCAGACCCCCATGGGCCTGATGCTGGCCCCCCTCGTGGAGGGCAAGGTGCTCAACCGCGAGCAGCACATGGCATTGCCGGAGGAGCGGCGGCAGGAGTTGGAAGCGCAAGAGCCGGCGGTTCAGGAAGAGCTGCAAGCCACGCTGCGCCGCGTGCGTGACCTGGAACAGGAGGCCCGGGATCGCATGCGCAACCTGGATCAGGAAGTCGCCGCCGCCGTCGTGGCGCCCTTCTTCCAGCCGTTGCTGGGGGAGTACGACGCCTGGCCGGAGGTCGTCGCCTACCTGCAAGCGGTGCAGAGCGACGTCGTGGAGCGGATTGGGCGCGTCAGGGCGGCGCTGGCAGGGGAAGGGGCTTCGGAGGAGGAGGCGGCGGGCGCACCGCCGTGGCTGCGGCCGCCGGCAGGCTCGCCCTTCGACCGCTACCGCGTCAACGTCATCGTGGATCACTGCGACCAGCAAGGCGCGCCGGTGGTGCTGGAGACCAACCCCACCTACCACAACCTGATCGGGCGGGTGGAGCATCGCGCCCAGTTGGGCACGCTGGTCACCGACTTTCGCATGATCCGCGGCGGCGCGCTGCACAAGGCCAACGGCGGCTACCTGATGGTGGATGCGCGGGCGTTGTTGCGCCAGCCGCTGGCCTGGGAGGCCCTCAAGCGCAGCCTGCGCCACAAGGAGATCCGCATTGAAGATCCTGGTCAGCAGTTGGGCATCATCGCCACCACGACCCTGACGCCGGAGCCTATCCCCCTGGAGGTGAAGGTGGTGCTCATCGGCGACGCCGAGACCTACTACCTCCTCTATGCCCTGGACGAGCAGTTCCAGAAGCTGTTCAAGGTGCGGGCCGACTTCGCTGTGGACATGGAATGGAACCGGGGCAACGTGGGGAAGATGGCGCGTTTCATTCGCACACGCTGCGAGGACGATGGGTTGCCTCACTTTGACACCGGAGCAGTGGCCAAGGTGCTGGAATACAGCGCCCGCTTGGTGGAAGATCAGCGCAAGCTCACCACCCGTTTTGCGCACGTGTCCGACATCATCTGCGAGGCGGCCTACTGGGCGCTGCAGGCAGGGCACGATCCGGTCACGGCGGAGGACGTGCAGAAGGCCATTGACGAGCGCGTCTACCGCGCCAACCAGATCGAGGAGCGCATGCGGGAGCGCATCACTGAGGGCACGATCATGGTGGACACCGCCGGCGAGGTGGTGGGGCAGGTCAATGGCCTGTCGGTGATGGCGCTGGGCGATTACCAGTTTGGCCGTCCCAGCCGTATCACCGCCCGTACCTACCTGGGTCAGCAGGGCGTTATCAACATCGAGCGAGAGGCGCGCCTGAGCGGCCGCATTCACGACAAGGGTATGCTGATCCTGGCCGGCTACCTGGGCGGCAAGTACGCCCAGGACGTGCCTCTCAGCCTTTCGGCCAGTGTGGCCTTCGAGCAATCCTACTCGGGGGTGGAGGGCGACAGCGCCTCCGTGGCCGAGACGTGTGCGCTGCTCTCCAGCCTTTCTGACCTGCCCATCAAGCAGTCCATTGCCGTCACCGGCTCCATCAATCAGAAGGGCGAAGTGCAGGCCATTGGCGGCGCGACGCACAAGATCGAGGGCTTCTTCGATGTCTGCCGGGCGGCGGAGGGCGGTCTGACTGGCGAGCAGGGGGTGATCATCCCCGAAGCCAACGTGCGCCACCTCATGCTGCGGGAAGAGGTCATCGCCGCCGCGGAGCAGGGCCTGTTCCACATCTACCCCGTGCGCACCGTGGACGAGGCCGTCAGCATCCTCACCGGCGTGGAAGCAGGCGAGCAAGACGGGGAGGGAGCCTACCCCGAGGACTCCGTCAACGGTTTGGTGCAGGAGCGACTGAAGGAACTGGCCGAGCGGCTCAAAGCTTTTGGCCGCGAACCGGACAAGAAATCCAAGGAGCAAGAGGAGAAAGAGG
>JACNHM010000472.1 GCA_014383605.1 Chloroflexota bacterium | reverse complement strand
ACTTCGCTTAGGACAAGTCAACCCCCCTTTTTGGTTCCGGCTTGTCCGGGTTAGGGTATTGGAGTTGAGGTCCAATCTCGTACAGCACAACCCCACGTGGATAGCGACCGTGCCGGGGGAGAGTCCCGAGTGCAACCTGAATGGCACGACGAACGTGCAGGGCCGGCTGCTCAACGGGGTGGCGGATGATCAGGTCTGCGGCACGGCGGCCTCCGGCTATTCTGGCCACTTCATCCACATCGAGCAGCATTTCGACTATCGCGATGCACAGAACTGGTTTACTGCCATCAATGATACCTGGCCTGTGCCTGTCACCTATTTCCCGCTTGTGACGAGCCACTTTGCGGCTGTCGCAGGGGGGCGGCAGTAATGGGCCTGGCCGCGAGGGGTGATTGAGATGAACGATGTGATCCGACTCTGGGAGCTTCCCGACGCCGCGGAATACATGATCGCCGGCTGGCACCAATGGGCAGATGCTGGCAATGTGTCCTCCGGTTTGCCGAAATACCTCATTGAACAGACCGCGGCAAGAAGAATCGGGGAAATGGCGCCTGATGGGTTCTACCTGTTCCAGATCCCTGGCGCCCACCACCTTCTGAGGCCAGTGGTGAAACTCAGCGAGGGTTACAGGGAATCCCTGGAGCGCAGAGGCAACGAGTTCTTTTACGCCGGTGATGACAAGCGGGGCTTTGTGGTCTTTCTGGGAGAGGAACCTCACCTGAACGAGGAGCGCTATGCAGAGGCGTTCTTCGACGCCGTGGAGGCCCTGGGCATCAAACGGGTGGCGGCCCTGGGAGGCGTACATGCTCCGGTTCCGTACAACAAGGAGAGGGACATCTCCTGTGTCTACAGCCTGCCGGGGATGAGGGCCGAGCTGGCGGAGTACGCCGTCCGCTTTTCCGACTACGAAGGCGGCGCCACCATCAGCACCTACCTGGCGGACAGGGCCGAATCGAGGGGCATCGAGTTCTTCAGCTTCTATGCCTTCGTTCCGGCCTATGACTTCTCCCAGTCCTCGGTGCTGGTGCAGCAGGTGGCCATGGAGGAGGACTTCAAGGCCTGGTACGACCTGATGCGCAGGCTCGATCACATGTTCAATCTGAATGTGAGGCTGTCCGACCTGGCCAGGCGCAGCGCCAGGCTTGTTCGGGAATGGGAGACCAAGCTTGAGCACCTGGCCCGGGCCATGCCGCAGCTCGGTGTGGAGAGTTACCTGCAAGAGGTGAACGCCGAGTTCACAGAAAGTCAGTTCATGCCCTTCAGAGATCTCTGGGAGGAGGAGTTGGAGGATTTGCTCGAAAACCTCTGATCTCCAGGGGTGGTCCTGGCGCTGAGGAGTCTTTGTTTGCATACGGGACGCGGAGATGCGGATATGAAGAAACAAAGTGTCATCGGCCTATCTCTGAGCCTGATGGTACTGCTGGCACTGCTTTTGCCGCACAGGCTGCTGGCGGCAGGGATCGCGGCGCATTACTACGTCGCCCCCGCTGGAGATGATGGCAATCCCGGGTCGGAAGACCTGCCCTGGCGAACACTGCAGCACGCCGTGGAAAGCGTCGGCCCGGGCGATACCATCATCGTACAACCGGGCACCTATGCCGGCGCGCGCATCGAACACTCCGGCACGGCTGCTGCGCCCATCACCCTGCAGGCGGCGCCGGGGGAGAAGGTGTTGCCTGCCGGATTCGCCAGCGATTTCAACGTGATCATGGATCGCTTCTCCACCGACGGTGGTGGCAGCCGCATCGGCCTGGCCGAGTGGCAGGCGCTGGGCTACGACGCGCACTCCTTCGTCGCCACTCCCGACGAACTCTTCGTTGATCCGGCGGCGGACGACTATCATCTTCAGCCAGGCAGTCCCGCCATTGACGCCGGCAGCAACGACGCCGCCGCTGACGCCGACCTTGACGGCGACCCCCGTCCCCTGGATGGCGATGGGGATGGGGTGGCTGTGGTGGACATCGGCGCCGATGAGGTCGTGGCCGGCGCGGCCGGCGCGACCACCTGGTACGTGCGAACCGATGGTGGATCGAACGAAGAATGCACCGGCCTGGTAGACGCTCCCTATCCGGGCAGTGGGACGGGGCAGCCTTGCGCCTGGGATCATCCCTTCCGCGCCCTGCCGCCGGACGGCGCGCCACGCATCGCCGGCGGCGATACCCTGATCATCGGCGCGGGCAGCTACATGATGGGCTACGGCGCGCCGGGGGCCGGGAGCTGTGAGGCTGACTATCCCTGGGATTGTCACATGCCGCCGGTTCCCAGTGGCCCCGATGCGGCCCACCCCACCCGCATCCTGGGAGCTGGTTGGAACGGCGGTTGTCCCCATCCCCCCCAGCTGTGGGGAACGGAACGGGCCTACATGGTGCTCAACCTCACCGACGCCAGCAACGTCGAAATCGCCTGTCTGGAGATCACCGACCACTCCGGCTGCGTCGAGTTTCACAGCGGGGAGCTAGAGTGCGAGCGCGACGATTATCCCTTTGGCCCCTGGGCCGCCACCGGCCTTTACGCTGAAGATTCGGCCCACGTCCATTTGCGTAACCTCAACATCCACGGCCTGGCCAGCACCGGCATCCACGCCGGACGGCTCAGCGATTGGACGGTGGAAGAGGTGCGCATCGCCGGCAACGGCTGGGTCGGCTGGGACGGCGACCTGTGGGACGGTGACGACGCCAATTCGGGCACCATGCTCTTCCGTCGCTGGACGGTGGAGTGGAACGGCTGCGGCGAGACCTATCCGGGCGCTCAGCCGGCTGGCTGCTGGGCTCAGACGGCCGGGGGCTACGGCGACGGCGTGGGCACCGGCGCGACGGGGGGAGACTGGATCATCGAGGACTCGGCCTTTACGCACAACACCTCCGACGGCCTGGATCTGCTCTACCACAGCCTGGGCGGCAGCGTCACCCTCAACCGCGTGCGCGCCGAGGGTAATGCCGGCAATCAGGTCAAGATCACCGGCCAGAGCACGATCGTCAACAGCGTGCTGGTGGGCAATTGTGGCTTCTTCGCAGGACAACCCTTCACTTATCACGTGGACAACTGCCGGGCCCTGGGCAACACTCTGGAGATCGTCTACACGGGCGGCGAGCAGGTGGCCATCGTGAACTCGACGTTCTACGGTCAGGGGGATGGTCTGGTGGGCGCCGGCCGGCGGGAGGGCTTTCAGTGCGATGGTTCCGAGACTCTCACGGCGTGGAACAACGTCTTCCTGGGCGATGAGGAGTTCCTGAGTGGAGGCGGGGACATCACGTTCCTCTTCTACCAGGAAGGTTGCGGCGGGCTGCACATGGATTCGGACTACAACGTTGCCCATACGGTGAAGAATCTGCAATGTGGCGTCAACGGCAACTATGTGAATTCGGGTGTCCACGATCTGTGCCAGGACCCACAGCTCAACGGGCCGTTCTCTGGGAGCAGTTATGGCTTGAGGCTGACGGCTGGCAGCCCGGCCATAGACGCGGGGACAGCCGTTGGAGCGCCGTCTGTTGACTTTGAGGGTCGTCCTCGCGATGCTCTGCCGGACATGGGAGCCTATGAGTACAGATCCGATGGTACCCCCACGGCTACGCCGAGCGCCACGCCGACGGCGACGACCACCCGTATGCCCACAGCCAGCCCCACGCCGACGGCGACGCCCACCCGTACGCCTACAGCCACCCCCACGCCGACGCCCACTCATACGCCTACGGCCACCCCCACAGCCACGGCGACGTCCACCGATACGCCTACAGCCACCCCCACAGCCACGGCGACGCCTACCCGTACGCCTACGGCCACCCCCTCAGCGACGGCGACGGCCACTCATACGCCTACAGCCACCCCCACGCCGACGTGGACACCTACGCACACCTCTACGGTCACGCCCACGAGCACGCCCACGGCTACGCCGTCTCAGACACCCACACCCACGAACACACCGGCGGCTACGCGCACGTCAACGCCAACCCATACGCCCACACCGACGATGACACCGACCGGCACGTCAACGGCCACAGCCACCCCCACCGGTACGCCAACAGCATGGCCCCGGCTGTTTCTTCCCCTCGTGCTCCGGTCATAGGTGGCAACCATCACCCCAAATAGGCGGATCGTGCGCCGGCTGCTTACCTGTGGTGTCCGGCCCAGGGGTGATTGAGGCGTGGTCTTCCTGGCGGGGCTGCGGTTGGGCGTGGCAAGCGTCGGCTTCACCTTTGCGTCCGTGGCGCCGGGCACTCCAGGTCGGGCACGAAGAGGATCCGCCGCCAGATGTAGGGGATCAGCCAGACCACCAGCAGCACGCCCAGAATCCCCGGCGCGGCCGGGCTGATCCTGTCCAGCAAGAACCCGCCCGCAATCGGCGAGAGCACACGCGTCAGATTGACGCGTTGGTCGAAATCGGTTTCACCTGAGCTTCCCCCCTCGCTGTGGAGGGCGCGGTAGGCGTCCAGCGCTCGCTGGCGGGCCCATCGGTGATCCACGATGGGCGCGGGGTAGTCCATGCCGATGATGCAGCCGGCTGCCCTCTGCATCTCCACCGGCATCTTCCATGGCTCGTGGATGAAGCGGTCGGGCACGCCAGCCAATTCCGGCAGCCAGCTCCGCACGAATGCCCTCGCCGGGTCGTGCTTCTGGCCTTGCAGCGTGGGATTGAAGACGCGGAAGTAGGGCGCGGCGTCGGTGCCGGTGCCTGCCGTCCACTGCCAGCCGCCATTGTTGGCCGCCGGGTCACCATCCACCAGGTGCTGCATGAAGTGGTGCTTCCCCCAACGCCAGTCCACCAGCAGATCCTTGGTCAGAAACGAGGCCACGATCATGCGCGCCCGGTTGGGCATCCAGCCGGTCTCGGCCAACTGGCGCATGGCCGCATCCACCACGGGGTAGCCGGTACGCCCGGCGCACCAGGCGGCGAAGGCCCCCTCGTCGTTGGCCCAGGGAATGGCCCGCAGGTCGGCGCGGAAGCTTTGCTCCAGGAGGTGCGGGAAGAGGAACTCCTGTTTGAATTTGTGGTATGCGTCAGGTTCAACCACGCCGCCAGGCATGGCGCGTGCGTTCAGGGTGGAATGAATTGGGCATCGAACTGCCAGAGGAAGGGATACTGCTGCAAAAGCTCCTGGCCTCGCGTCACTCTGAAGTCGGCTTTGCCCGTGGGCAGAGGCGAGAAGGTGCAGCTTTCTGTTCCTATGCCGCCGATGGCGATGCGCATGGACTGTTTCCTCCAGAGCAGAGGCTGTTCCAACCAGAAAACGGCCACGATCTCCAGGCGGTCTGGGGTCGCTCTACCTGGACGTGGCCGTTCTGCCGGATCATTGCCGGGCTGTACCGTAAATGTCACCCCTCTTCTGGCAGCACGTAGAGGCAGTCCTTCAAGAAACGAAGCTGTACAGTCTGCCCTTCGGGGTGAACCGTGGTGTGACGTGGGTCGTATTGCACCAGAGCCAGCAGTTGCCCTGCTACCTCGACGTCGTACTCGACGACGTTGCCAAGATAGGTCGCCCGACGTACGATGCCCTCCACCTGGCTGTGGGACGGATCAATCTCCACCATCTCGGGCCGTACCACCAAAGTCGCCACTGTGCCCGGTTTGAAGCCGTGCTCCGGCGCGGGGGTGGTCAGCGTGGTGCCCAGAGCTTCGAGAACCAATTGCCCGTCGCTTCTATCACGGACAATGCCCGGCACGAAGTTGGCTTGACCGATGAAGTCGGCCACGAAGCGGGTCTGAGGGCGACGGTAGATCTCGGTCGGAGTGCCGATCTGCTCGATCTTGCCCTCGTGCATGACCACGATGCGATCGGAAAGGGTCATGGCCTCCACCTGGTCGTGGGTGACGTATACGCTGGTGATGGCCAGCCGCTTCTGGATGCGGCGGATCTCGGTGCGCATCTGCTCCCGCAGCTTGGCGTCCAGGTTCGAAAGGGGCTCGTCCATCAGCAGAACCTTGGGTTCCATGACCAGTGCCCGGGCCAAAGCCACCCGCTGCTGCTGCCCGCCCGATAGTTGGTTGGGGGCGCGGTTTTCCAGGCCAATCAGTTCCACCAGTTCTAGCGCCCGTGCCACCCGCTCTTGTACTTCTGCCTTAGCCAGACGCTGCACGTTCAATCCGTAGGCGGTGTTTTCGTAGACGCTTAGGTGGGGGAAGATGGCATAGCTTTGAAAAACCATGCTCATGTTGCGCTTGTGCGGTGGCTCTTCGTTGATCACCTTGCCATCGAGCCGGATGATGCCCTGGGTGGGGAACTCGAATCCGGCGATGAGCCGCAGGGTGGTGGTCTTGCCGCAACCCGAAGGCCCCAGCAGCGTCACCAACTCGCCCTTTTCGATTTCGATGTCCACGTGATCCACGGCGGTCACTTCGCCGCTGCCCCCGCGAGTGGTAAAGATTTTGACAACGTCTTCAAGTACCAGGTACATCGCTAGCTCCTTTATTGGACGCAGATTAACGCTGATCCACGCTGATTTTTTGATTTTATCTGCGAAAATCTGCGTTCATCTGCGTCCGGCTTATGTTCTCAGGGAAAGATCTACCTCGCCCCGGCCGCCCAGCATCCTGTTGACGATGAAATAGAGCACGCCGATGGCCATCAGCACCAGCACGATGATGGTGGTGGAGTAGGCGGCGGCAATGCTTACGCCTCCCTGTTCCCACTCGCTGAGGATGCTGGCGGTCACGATGCGCCATCGGGCGTTGACCAGGAAGATGATGGCCGACAGACTGGTCATGTGGCGGGTGAAGCTGAAAATCAGGCCGGCCAGCAGCGCTGGCATGATGAGCGGCAGGGTCACCTTGCGGAAAGTGTATTGGGCGTCGGCGCCCAGGATGTTGGACGCTTCTTCGATGCTGGGGTCGATCTGTTGCAGGGCGGCTACGCCGGCCCGCACCGAGGCAGGCAAACTGCGCACGGTGTAGGCGGCGATGATAATGTAAGGCGTGCCCACCAGGGCCAGCGGTTTGCCCATGAAGCACATCGTGCTCACCAGCCCCAGAAGCAGAGTTGTTAGCCCCAGCCGGAGATTGCCTTTTTCCTGATTGGCCACCAGCATAGAGACAAGGGTGTAGAAAATGGCCGCGAGAGGCGTGGGGGTCTGGAACAGTACCTGGAGATGACTGGCGAATTGAAAGATGGCGTTGCTCAAAAATCCTCGGGGGATGGACAGGCTCAGTTGAGCGATGGGCTGGGCCACGTACCCGATGAGATCGGAGGAGATGAGGTATGCACCCAGGCCGATCAGCAGCCAGCCGGCGGTCTTGCGTTTTCGCCACAGCCACAGCAGCAGCCCCAGCCCGACGTAGATGGCGCCCAATAGGTACATCATCCCCGTCTCGGTCAGCGGATTGTAGAGCTGGGCCAGCCCGACGCCCAGGCCGGTGCCCACGGCGAGCGTGATCATTTGCTCGCGACGTCCCTCGAACACCGTCCGCGCCAGAAAGATGGCCAGCAAACCGTATAGGATGCCTACCACAAACATGGGTGGGGTGCTAAAGGCCAGCACGAAGCCAATGCCCAGGATGGTGCCGGGCACAGCGCCACCCAGGTTGGAGGCGAAATCGAGGATGTCTTTGCCGCTGAATTGTTTACGCACCACCAGGAAGGCAATGACCATGCCGGTCAGTCCGGCGATGGGGGTAGCCACAGCGCTCAAGAAGGTGGTATCCAGGATCGATTCCACGCCGCGAGTGAGCATCATCCTCCACCATTCCAGGGTGGGAGTGAAATCAATGCCCCAGGTAGTGCTGAAAGAACCGACGATGATGGCCAGGTAGAGGGTGATGATCAGCAAACACATCAGGTAGGTGATGATGATAAAGGGCCAGCGGATCCACGCTTCCTTGACCAGAATCTGCCCACCGGTTGGCTTGCCGGTCACTGAGATGTAGGAGCGGCGAGTGACGTAGTAGCGTTGCACCAGGAAGACGATCAAGGTGGGGATGAGCAGCACGAGGGCCAGAGCCGATGCCTTTTGATAATTGTACTCTCCGGCTACGGCCAGGAAGATTTGTGCTGCCAGCACGGTGGTGTTGCCCGAAATGAAGAGCGGGTTGCCCAGGTCGGCCAGCGATTCCACGAACAGCAGCAGGAACGAGCCGGCCACGCCGGGGATCAGCAGAGGCAGGGTGACGGTGCGGAAGATGTGGAACTTGCCCGCGCCCAGGCTGTGGGCAGCTTCTTCCATGCTGGGATCGAGCCGCTCCAACATGGCGCGGATGATGAGATAAGCCACGGAGAAGAAGGTAATGATTTGCACGAATACTAGCCCATCCATGCCGTAAAGGTCGTTGGCCCCAGAGGGAAAGGTCATCCCCAGCAGCTTGCGGGTGATCAGCCCGTTGCGGCCAAAGAGCAGGATGGTGCTCAGGGCAATGGCGAAGGGAGGCGAGACGGTGGGCACCAGGGCCAGCAGGTGGATCAGCCGCTTGAAGGGTACGTTGCAGCGCACCATGGTGTAGGCAAAGAAGAAGCCCAGGAGCGTGCCCCCGGTGGCGGTCAGAACGCCCATGCGCAAGGTGTCGAGGAACACGCGACGGGCGTAGGGGCCGTAATAAGGGTCAAAATAGCGACCTATGTACTCCAGACTGAGGCGGGTGTACCACGGCCCGCTCCTTTCTGCGTCCAAAAAGCCGTTGGCGGTGCCCCGAAAGAGCGGATAGATCACAAAGATGAACAGAAAGAGGCCACAAAACAGCAGGCTGATCATTAGCACCGGGTCGCGGGCGATGAGGGCAAATTCGCGGTAGCGGCGCTGAAGCGCTTGGCGCCAGTTCCCCTTCGTCCGGCCGGTAGCCAGCGGTGCAGAGACGGTCATCGTGTTCCCCCGTAGCATGCAGGGCGAGGGGGGCATTGCTGTCCCCCTCGCCCTGCTGTGAAAGAAAGTCGTTACTCCTTCAGGTTGTCGGCTGCAGAGATCTCGTTGGTGAACTTGTCCACGAACTCTTTCTTGTGTTCGCCCGCCCACTGGAAGTCATAGTCGATCAGGTTGACTTCGAGCAGCTCGGGGTGAGAGAGTTCCACTCCACTGACCGTCGGCGCCTGATAGGCGTGGTACTTGGGGCCCAGCGACTGTGCCTCTGCCGTCAGCGCCCAGTCGAACCACTTCTTGGCCGCATCCAGGTGCGCCGCACCCTTGATGATGCCCATGCCGCCGATCTCGTAGCCGGTGCCTTCTTCGGCGAAGCTCAGCACCAGCGGCAGCTTGTTGTCCTCGATCTCGTGGACGGTGTCGTGAGAGAAGACAATGCACACCGCCGCCTCACCCTGACCCACGAACTTGGCCGGGGCCGCGCCGGACTTGGTGAACTGCAGCACCTGGTCGGCGTACTTGTTCAGGAACTCCCAGCCAGCGTCTCCCTTGACCTGGAGGATGGTGGCCAGGGCGGTGTAGGACGTGCCGGAGGTGGAGGGGTGCGCCACCATGATCTGGTCCTTGAACTCCGGCTTGAGCAGATCATCCCACGACGTGGGCGGTTCGACGCCGGGGTTGGCCGCCAGCCAGTCCTTGTTGGTGCAGAAGCCCAGGCTCCCCACGTAGATGCCTGCCCAGTAGTTGTCAGAATCCTTGAACTTGGCCTGATCCAGGAGGTTCTTGTAGTTGGGAGAGTCATATTGTTCCAGCAATCCTTCTCCCTTGGCGGCGACGAAGCTGTCAATGGGGCCGCCCCACCAGATGTCGAACTGGGGATTGTCCTTTTCCGCCCGCAAGCGGGCCAGCGACTCACCGCTGGACATGCGGACGTAGTTGACGGTGATGCCGTACTTCTCTTCGAACTCCTGCTTCATGCCCTGGCACCACTCCTCCTGGGGCGTGCAGAGCACGTTGATCTCGGTGCTCTCTTTTGCTGCCGGGGCGCAGCCAACCAGTCCTACTACCAGGCTCACCAGGACGAACAGAGTCACGAAATAGAATTTCTTGTGTTTCACGTCCTTTTTTTCTCCTTTTCTGAAGTCTGATTGTTCTGAAATGCGGATGGCTTGCTCACTGCGGAGGAATGGCCGGTCCTCTTCGTCAACGTTGGACTGCGGAGTTGCCATCCTGGCATTCTGGGAATCACTACATCGTGTTGCCCACCACCTCCCCCTGATGTCTGATGCTTCAGTTATGGGCCTGGTCTGCTTGAGGCAGAAAGGTGCAAACTCACTGCTGCACAGTATACACCTACTGGCCCAACTTGTCAAGGAAGTAGGGGCAGGTCCAGACATTCTGACCAAAAACACGGCCCTTTCAAAATGTCTGGGGCAGGTCTTGCACCCTTTGGGCTGAGCCTCAGGACGAAGCCTGCCCAGAGGGGCGACCGCAAGGGCTTGGCCCCTACCGAGAATACCCCCCGATTGCCAGATGGGGCAGGTTGTGGTAAGATTGCAGCATGGTTCGCCGCATCACTGCCCGCTCCCGACTGATCCTCTTGCTGATCTTGCTGGCCGCCTTCGCCCTGCGGCTGTATCAACTCGGCGCGCAGAG
>JACNHM010000195.1 GCA_014383605.1 Chloroflexota bacterium | reverse complement strand
TAAAGTGCACGATCGAGCCGATAGAGCTCATTTCGGTCGTCTAAATACAACATGTTGTGGTTGAAAAAAACACACCACTAGATGTAGTAGTTGGCTGTTGCCCGACTAGAAAAGACTGCAGAGTCCCTGCTAAGGACCCGGCCCCCGGCTACGAACTCGTCTATCACATCGACTATGGCAATAGCCTTCCAGCCAGTGCGCTCCACGTGCGCATCACCGACACGCTGCCGCTGTCGGTCACCTTCGTGTCTGAGTGGCACCCCGAGGGTTGGAGCGTGGACGCCAGCCAGCCGGGCCAGGTGGTCTGGACGCGCGACGAGCTGCCGGGCTGGCGCGGCGGCTACCTGGAGCTGATCGTGCGGCTGAACGACAACCTGCCGATCGGCTGGGGCACAACCCTGCGCAACCATGTGGAGATTGACACCACCAGCAGCGACATCGAGCCCAACAACAATGCCCAGGACCATGACATCTCCCCCAATGAGCCCAAGGTGAACCTCTGGGTGGGTAAGTGGTACGGAGGCGGCAGCCCCGTGGCTGGGCAGACCTACAGCACCTGGGTGCAGGTGCAGAACCATGGTAACATCCCCGCCACAGACGTCGCCTTGACCGACACCTTCCCCGCCAATACCACTCTGGGCCAGGTTCTCCGCTACGACTGGAACCCGGCGACGGGCAACTATGATCTGGAGGTGGACTTCCCGCCTGCTGCCCAGGGGCCCGGCTGGGCCCGTTGGAACCTGGGCACGCTGGTCAACTGGAGGCAGGTGCAGATGCGCGTGGAGCTGCGCATCGGCGATGACGTGCCCGTCTGGACAGAGCTGACCAACGTCGTGGATGTCTCAAGCGAGGAGCCGGACAGCGACTCCGACAACAACCACGCCGAGTTTTCCTTCACCACCCAGCCGCCCGGCCCCAACGTGCGCGCCTTCAAGTACTTCAACTGGGGCGAGCCGCTGCCGGGCAACACCCTGCAATACTGGCTGCACTTTGAAAACGACGGCACCGAGCCGGCCCAGGATGTCGTCTTTACCGACACCTTGCCAGATGGTGTGACCTACCTTGGCCACGGTTGGTGGATGGATCCGGTCGTCATGGGGAACCGGTTGGTGTGGCACCTGGGCCGGATGAACCCCGGTGACGCCCACGGCTTCTGGGTGCAGGTGCGCATCAACGACGACACGCCGGTGGGCACCGTCCTCACCAACGTGGCCGAGGCAAGCACCACCAGCACCGAGGTGCGCTACGACGACAACCAGGCCGAGGTCGTGCTGACGGTCGGGCCGGACCTGCGGGTGGAGAAGGAGCTGCTGGACGAGCCCGTGCTGCCCGGCCACCAGATCCGCTACCGCATCCGCATCTGGAACGACGGCCAGGCCACGGCGCGCAGCGCCGTCCTCACCGACTTCCTGCCTGCCGACTGCAGCCACGCCTGGGACAACTGGGGCGGCGAGGTTCAGGATGGCCTGGTGGTCTGGCACCTGGGTGACCTGGGTCCCGGCTGGTATGGCGATTTCGAGCTGGGCGTGGACGTGGGCCGCGACATCCCCGGTGGCACGATCATCACCAACACGGTGGAGATCACCAACGATCTGGGCGATGCCAACCCTGACGACAACCGCTTCGAGCTGGCCTCCACCGTGGAGAGCCCCTACCGCATCCGGGTGCAGGAAAGCCACAATTGGGTAGACGGCCAGGTGCTGCCCAACGCCTACGTCAACGTAACCCTCAGGGATGGTGCAGGCGTGGAAAAGCAGACGGTCAACACCGGGGCCGATGGCGACGGCAACTTCTTCGCCGGTTTCGGCCAGGACATCGTGCCCGGCGACACAGTAGAAGTGGACACCGAGGGCGCGTTCATCACCATCGAGGTCAACCGCATCGAGGGCACGGTGAACGCCGGCGCCGACACCATCTCCGGCCACGTCTACGACGTCGCCTACCCGGCTGACGTGCGGGGCGAGGTGTGGACCGAGGGGGGACCCAGCGTCGAAGGCCATACCGACGAGTTTGGTGACTACACCCTGGACTTCTCACCCTTCGACGTGCAGAGCGGGCACTCAGTCGCCTTGTGGTACATCCGGCCCGACGGCCACGAGGTAGGCATCGTCCGCTCGGCGCTGTTCGTGCGCGTCTACCCCACCGACGACAACCTGTGTGGCAGCACTTCGCCGAACGCCGTGGTAGACGTGACCTTGCGTGACCAGGCCGGCAACCTCAAGGGCACGGCCCAAACGACCAGCAACGACAACGGCGACTGGTGCACCGACGTCTACACCAGCACACAGCGGGTGGAAATTGACGACCACGACACGGTGGAGGTGACGGCCGGAGGTAACAGCGCCACCGTCTACGTGCCCTGGATTGTTCTCCTGCCCGATGCCGTCCACGACCAACTGCACCTCATGTCCGAGCTACCGAACACCCGGCTGCAGGTCCGCTGGGATTCGGCGCCGAACATGGAGAACCACGACCTGGCCAACAGCACAGAAGTAACCACGGACGAGAACGGCTACGCCCACATGGACTTCGGGCCGCTGGGTGGGCTGGCCCTGGGCGTCCACGGCAATCTCTACTACACCAACGCCGACGGCAACTGCGTGGAGCCCTGGTGGCGGGCGCTGGTTTCGGGCGTAGACCCGACGAGCATCGTCAACGACCAGCCCCGGAGCGTCTACATCCTGGGCACGGGCTTCCAGGCCACGCCATCCCACGTCCGCCTGGGCGTCATCGGCCAGCCGCCGACGGTGGAGATCGCCCCGGTGACCTTCCTCTCGTCGCAGTTGCTGCGCATCACCGTCCCGGCCGGCACCCCTTCTGGCGTCTACTACCTCATCGTGGACAACCCCGACGAGCGGATCGGCTTCCTGGATCAGGCCCTGACCGTCGTGAGCCCCACGCCCACGCCGACGCCGACGCCGACACCCACGCCCACGCCCACACTGACGCCGACGCCGACACCCACGCCGACGCCGACGGTCACACCGACGGCCACGGCGACACCGACGCCCACGCCCACCCCCACGCCGACAGCGACGCCCACCATCACGCCGACGGCCACGGCGACGCCGACGCATACGCCGACAGCGACGCCAACTGATACGCCTACGGTGACCCCCACGCCGACGTCGGTCGTGAACACCTGCTATTTGCCACTGCTGATGCGGCGGCAGTAGGCTTCAGGACATCGGGATAGCTTTGCCGTCGGACACGACAAGGCCCCTCACCCGCCCGGGTGAGGGGCCTTGCTATTCGCCGTGGGAGGCGGATGGCCAGGGACGAACGTGGAAAAGACAGAATACGTGGCCATCCACGTTTGTCCGCGTCCAGCCTTAGCTCACGGCGCGGATGGCCTGTCCCAGGATGGCCATGCCGCGGATGATGTCTGGTAAGTTAACATAACTGAAGGGGAGGCGGATGTGGCGCTCCCCACCCCCTTCGGCGAAGAAGGGTTCGCCGGGCGGGAAGGTGATGCCCCGCGCCTGGGCTGCTACCAGCACCGCCCGCGCCGTCAGCGGCTCCGGCAGCGTCAGCCAGAGGAAGAAGCCGCCCTGAGGCCGCGTCCAGGTGACGCCCGGTGGCATCGCCGCCGCCAGGGCCTCCAGCATGGCGTCCCGCCGGGCACGGTAGCGGGCCACCAGCCGCGCCACGTGCGGCTCCAGATGTCCGGCGCGGCAGAACTCGGCGACGACGTAGGCGGTGAAGGGGTTGGCGCCGCCGGCCGAGTGGCGCAGCCCGCTGCCGGCCAGCCGGGCCACGGCCTCCGGTGCGGCCAGCACCCATCCCAGCCGCAGCCCCGGCGCCAGCGTCTTGCTGAAGCTGCCCAGCCGCAGCACGGACTGCCCGCCGGCCAGTTCGAACAGCGAGGGAGGCACTGTGCCCTCGTAGCAGAGGTCGCGGTACACGTCGTCCTCGGCGATCCAGAGCTGTTCGGCCCGCGCCAACGCGGCCAGCGCTTGCCGCCGCGCCGCGCTCATGGTCACGCCGGAGGGGTTCTGAAAGGTGGGAATGGTGTAAAGGAAGGCGGCATGCCTGCCCTCGGCTCGCAACTCTTGCAGCCGCTCCGCCAAGGCCTCCACGATGAGCCCCTCGTCGTCCAAAGGCACGGCGGCCAAGCGCACGGGGTAGTCGCGCAGGACGGCGATGGCCTCGTGATAGGAAGGGGCTTCCACCAGCACGGCATCACCCGGCCGCGTCCAGAGGCGGCAGATAAGGTCCAGCCCCTGCGAGGCGCCGGCGGTGATGAACAGATGCTCGCGGCGCAGCCTCAGTCCTTCGTCTTGCAACAGCTTTTGGCAGAGGATGTCCAGCAGCAGCGACGGCCCCTGTTCGGGGCCGTAGAGGAGCGCGGCGGGGACGTGACGCTGCAGCGTGGCCTCGATGGCCGCCTGCAGCTCGGCCAGGGGGAAGGCTTCGGGGTCGGGGTGGCCGTAGTAGAAGGACAGGGCGTCTGGTGCCCCGCCGCCTGTTTGCAGCGCCGGTGCTTGCTCGTTCGAGCCGTTCATCTTGCCTCCAGGGGGTGGTGGATTGGTACATGGGTAGGTTGGTAGATTGGTAAATCGGGCACTGCTGACCAATTTACCACTTTCCCAATTTACCAGTTTACCGATCTACCAATCCTCCTCCGGCGAGTACTCCTCTGGGTAGCGCGGCTCAACGATCAGCTTGATGGCTGTGCGTGTCTCTTCCTTGATCTTCACTTCCGTGAACTCGGGGATGCAGATGACGTCAATGTTGTCATCAGTCAGATACTTGCGGGCGATGGCCACGGCTTTCACTGCTTGATTGACAGCACTGGCACCGATGGCCTGTACCTCGGCGTACCCTGTTTGCCGGATGACCGCGGCGATGGCTCCGGCAACAGCCGTCGTGCGAGATCGGGCCGCCACCTTGATGATGTCAATGTCCATGGCTGCCTCCTCGAAGTAGGGAGCGTAAGATGTGCCGGTACTGCTCATCTCGAAAGATCGCAAAATGCCGCGAAACGAGGGGGCCAGGGGACATTTCCAGATGAATATGGTGGCAAGGGTTCCCCGTGTGCCTTGCCCGACTTGTGCCTGGAAGAGACTGTTTTCGGGTTCTATTTTACCTTCTTTTGCCCCAAACGGCAAAGATGAACGAGGGACTGCAAAGCCCCGGCCAGGCTGGCGACAGGGGCGGATCCTGGCTTCAGTTCTCTTGAGCTTTGGAGTTTGGGGTTAGGATGTCCGTCCGCGGGCTGTGCCGCTCCAGCAACTCGATCATCACGCCGTGGGTGCTCTTGGGATGCAAGAAGGCCACGCGGCCGTGCGCGCCGGCCACGGCGGTCTCGTTGATGAGCCGCACGCCTTTGGCCTTCAGGTCGGCCAGCGCGGCGTCAATGTCCTCCACTTCCAGGCAGATGTGATGCAGCCCCTCGCCTCGCGTGGCCAGGAACCTGGCCACACCGGAATCGCCGCTGATGGGCTCCAGCAACTCGATCTCGCTCTCGCCCACGGGCAGGAAGGCGATCTTGACGTCCTGATCGGGGATGGTCTGCGTGTGGCTCAATTCCAGTCCCAGCGCATCGCGGAAGACGGCCAGCGTCCGCTCGATGTCCTCCACGACGACGGCGATGTGGTCTATCTTCTTGATCATCTCGTCATCACCCTTGTTTGAGTGCCCTAATCACCGGAGCTGTCCGGCACCACCCGCCACTCCAGGCTCTCCGCATCAAGGTCGGCGATCATCTTGGCTGGCAGCTTGACATACTTGCCTTGAGCTTCCACGGCCACGGTGCCGTCGGGCAGCAGCAGTTCGCCCGTGCCCTCGAAGAGCAACCGCGTGTCGCGGGTGATGCGGCCCACGGCGGTCAGTTCCACGCCCAGGGGCACCGGTTGGCGGAAGCGCACATGGAGCTCGGCCGTCACCCCCCAGACTT
The DNA here is from genome assembly GCA_014383605.1 of Chloroflexota bacterium. The sequence continues at coordinate 4,544 of JACNHM010000195.1, read as the reverse complement.
CCTGGCCTGGGTCCATGCCGACCATGATGGCCCGTCCGATGGTTTCGTCCATGATGCCGGAGATGACGCCGCCGTGCATGTGGCCGGGGTAGCCCTGGTGCTCCTCCCGCCCCGTGAAGCGGGCCAGCACAGAGCCGTCGGGTTGTTCGTAGAAAGAGGTATGCAAACCAGCGATATTCTTCAGGCCGCAGATGAAGCACATGCGGCTGTTGGGTTGCTTGTTCAGTGAGGTGGGCATGCTGTCCCTCGGTGAGATGATTGAGATGATGATGTAGCAGGACGAGTTCGGTAAGAACAGACGAATGCTGCGTGAAACGTGACCTAGCCCAATACGGTTGAGTTAAGAGGGAGTTGCACTCCCGACGACGGCAGTACAACTGCCTCAGAACCCTTATCTGAACCGTATTGGACCTAGACCAGGGTGTGCGATTCGTATTCGCCGAAGACCTGGCGCAGGAGGTCGCAGATCTCGCCCAGGGTGACGTAGGCTTCCACGGCCTCCAGGAATAGAGGTATCAGCGGGGCGTCGGGCTGGCGCGCCGCGGCTTCCAGCCGGGTCAGCGCTTCGGCCACGCGGGCGTTGTCGCGGCGCTCCCGCAGGGCCTGCAGACGCGCTGCCTGCCGTTCCCGCACGGCTTCGTCCACCCGCAGCAGGTCCAGCGGCTGCGCCGCCTCCTCGGTCACGAAGCGGTTGACGCCGACGACCACCTGCTCGCCTCGTTCTACCGCCTGCTGGGCGCGGTAGGCGGCCTCCTGGATCTCCCGCTGGATGAAACCATGCTCGATGGCCCGCAGCGCGCCGCCCAAGGCATCTACTTTCTCGATGTACTCACCGGCCCGCCGCTCGATCTCGTCGGTCAGGTGCTCCACGAAGTAGCTGCCGGCCAGGGGGTCTATCGTGTCGGCCACGCCGCTCTCGTGGGCGATGATCTGCTGCGTGCGCAAGGCGATCTGCACGGACTGCTCCGAGGGCAGGGCCAGCGCCTCGTCGCGGGAGTTGGTGTGCAGCGACTGCGTGCCGCCGAGCGCCGCGGCCAGTGCTTGCAGCGTGACCCGCACGACGTTGTTGTCCGGCTGCTGGGCAGTGAGGGTGGAGCCGGCCGTCTGAGTATGGAAGCGAAGCTGCCACGAAGAAGGGTCTTGGGCTCCAAAGCGCTCTCGCATGATGCGCGCCCACAGCCGCCGCGCCGCCCGGAACTTGGCCACCTCTTCCAGGAGGTTGTTGTGGGCGTTGAAAAAGAAGGACAGCCGGCCGGCGAAGTCGTCCACGTCCAATCCGGCGTCCACCGCCGCCTGGACGTACTCGATGCCGTTGGCCAGGGTGAAGGCCACCTCCTGCACGGCGGTGCAGCCGGCCTCCCGCATGTGGTAGCCGGAGATGCTGATGGTGTTCCAACGGGGCATGTGTGCGGCGCAGTAGCGGAAGGTGTCGGTGATCAGCCGCATGGAAGGCTGCGGCGGGAAGATGTAGGTGCCGCGGGCGACGTATTCCTTGAGGATGTCGTTCTGAATGGTGCCGCGCAGCCGGGCTTGCTTGACGCCCTGCTGCTTACCCACGGCGATGACCATGGCCAGCAGGATGGCCGCCGGAGCGTTGATGGTCATGGAGATGCTGACCTTCGCCAATGGAATGCCGTCGAGGAGGGTTTCCATGTCCGCCAGCGAGCTGATGGAGACGCCCACGCGGCCCACCTCGCCCGCCGCTAGCGGGTGGTCGGCGTCGTAGCCGATCTGCGTGGGCAGGTCGAAGGCCACGGAGAGGCCGGTCTGGCCCTGTTCCAGCAGGAACTTGTAGCGCTCGTTGGTCTCCTCGGCGGTAGCGTAGCCGGCGTACTGGCGCATGGTCCAGAAGCGGCCACGGTACATGGTCGGCTGCACGCCGCGGGTGAAAGGGTACTGGCCGGGGAAGCCCAGGTCGGCAGCGTAGTCCACCGCTGCATCTTCCGGCGTGTAGAGCCGCCGCACCGCGATGCCGGAGCTGGTCTCGAAGCGTGCGCTCCGCTCAGGGTAGCGGTTCAGCACGTTGGCAAGGGTTGTCGTTTCCCATTCCCGCTTGGCTGCGGTCAGATCGTCGCCCATGGATGCCCTCCGCTGGATGAATGCTGCGGTGGATTATAATTCAGCCCCAGGCAAAAAGCAAACCCCCTGGCTGGCGCGGTTCAGCCAGGGGGCCGCGGGTTTTGAGGCGGCCGCTGCTAGCTTTCGAACTGCGCGGCCACGTTCTCTTGCAGCAAGTACCAGATGATCAGCCCGCCGATGATCGTCCCCACGGGGACGTTGAACAGGCGGAAGACGGACAGCGCCAGCGCGGCGATGCGCGCCCATCCCTTCATGCGCCACAGCCCCAGCCCGATGATCAGGTTGGCCAGGAAAATCAGGCCGAAGAACACCAGGCCGATGATGCTGGCAAAGCCGGTCCAGAAGGTCGCATCCCGATCGCCTTCCGAAACGATGCCAACGAAGAAGGGCAGGGCGATGAGGGCGCAGATGCCCAGTAGGGTCAGCGCCGCCCAGATGAAGTGGTAGATGCTGATCAGCATCACGCCGTCAGGACGTTTTTTCATGTCACACCTCCGTGATATCGAACTGTCCGAATGATTCGTAGAACCGACACCGTGTCCGCAGCCCTGCGGGCCAGAGGTCCCGGGCTTGGTCCAATGGTCAGGTCGTCCTTCGTCGGGTGTCAGAAGACGACCTGAAGATCAGGAGACTATCTGATGACTACCCGACTATCTGACCATCCGGCCAACTTTACGGCCACACTTGCACAAACTCGTCTTGCTGCACCTGAAAGATGTAAATCTGCGGCTCGCGCAGGTCGCCGCGCTCGTCGTAGCGCACGCGGCCGACGAAGGACTGCAGGTCAATACCGCGCAGCGCCTCGGCCACCTGGCTCGCGTCCAGGCTGCCGGCTTTCTTCACCCCCTCGGCCAACGCCTGCAGCGCCGCGTAGCCGTTGATGGAATAGGTATCGGGGTTGCGGTACTCCACCGCCTGGTAGGCCTTGATCCAGGTCTCGTCCGCCGCCGCCGCCGGGCTGGGGGCAAATGCCGTCACGTAAATGGACTCGGCCGTGTTGCGCGCTTCGTCAATGGTCGCCGCCAGGAAGCAACCATCGGAGCCCATGAAGGTCAGATCGAGCCCTGCCTCCACCAGCTCGGCCCGCAGGTAGGGGCACTCCACCTCGTAGCCGGCGTAGTAGACGCTATCGGCGTCGGAAGCAGCGATGCGCCGCACCTCCTCGGCAAAGCGGCTCTGTTCCACCGCCACCTGCTGGCTGAACACCACCGCAGCGCCCCGCTCCCGCAGTTCCTCAGCCACGAGCCGCCCCAGGTCAAGGCCGTAGGGATCGTCGTTGTAGAGCACGGCCACCCGCTGCGCGTCCAGCGTGTGGACCAGGTAGTCGGCGGCGACGCGGGCCTGCACGGAGTTGTCGGCGTTGATGCGGAAGAAGTTGCGGTAGCCGCTGCGGGTGAGCGAAACCTCCGATGCCGTGGGGGTGATGACGATGAGGGGCAGGTCCTTGTAGATTTCCATGGCCGCCAGCGTCTGGCCGGAGTTGTAGTGGCCCACGACGCCCAGCACGCGGTCGCCCCTCTCCACAGCCGCCTTGATCTCCTCAGCCACGGCCACGGCCACGTCGGAGTCCGATTCGTCATCCACGGCCACGACCTTGATCTGGTAGCCGAGCAGGCCGCCGGCGCGGTTGATCTCCTCGGCCATCAGCCGCACGCCGCCGACGACCGTCTGCCCGCCGTTGGCCTGAAAGCCGGAGAGCGGCGCGGCGACGTAGACGGTCACCTCGCCCTTAGGCCTGCTGGGCAGGCAAGCGGTCAAGAGCAGGCTGAGGAGGAGCGCCGCCACCAGCTTGCTCAAGTGTGCAGACTTCCTGTTAAAGCAGTTCTTTGAACTCATCAACGGTCAACTCCGTGTCTCGTAGGATGCTTCTGAGTACTTTGGGATGCAGTATCTTGCCGCTGTGAAAGGGCACGGTCACCCGCTGAGCCGCTTCGTTCTTGTAGATTCTATGGCTCCCGCTTTGCCTGACTAAACGAAAGTCGCATTTCTCCAACACCCTGATGACCTGCGCTGCAGTGACCCTAGGCAAACGCGGGCTCATAGGGCACCTCTAGGGTCATCACGCTGATCGCCTCCAACGCTGGCAGAGGTTCACTGTTCTCTACCCGATCCGCCACATGCAGTTGGATGGCGTCGCGGATGTTGGCTACAACTTCCTCGTAGGTGTCCCCCTGGGTATAGCAACCCTGCAGCGAGGGACAGTAGGCGAAGTAGCCATCAGCATCCTTCTCAATCACCACTGGCCAGTAGACAAGCTTGTTCATTTCAAATTCTCACTCCTTCCACCCGATAGTCGTATACCTCGTTGATGGAGTCTACCATGTCCTGTAGGCTGGTCACCTGCTGGCGGATGTCCTCCCGCAGCCGCTGGGCGCCGCCGCTGTCCACCTCTCGGGCACCAATGAGAAGGATCTGCGAATAGACGGTGCCCAGGGCGGAGAGGGAATGGTCGGTTTGCAGTTCCG
>JACNHM010000497.1 GCA_014383605.1 Chloroflexota bacterium | reverse complement strand
CCTCGAGGGCGGCTCTGGCGAGAGTATCTCGTTTTGAGCAGCTATTTGCCGCACAAGCCGCCCCCGGGACGGGGGCTGGGAGCATAGGCTGAGTAGTAACCGCATCTTAAGGAAAAAGGAGGAATCCCATGAGAAACAAAACGCGCACCATCTTGTTCCTGGTCGCCGGCCTGATCCTGCTGGCTGGCGTGGTAACTTCCATCGCCATCGCCGTGGCCCGCGAGGGCGTGTGGAAGACTGACGGGGCAAACCAGGTCGCCACGCCCCGGCTCAGTCCCTTCATCAACATCTGGCTCGACGACGTCGACAATTTCGAGCCCGCGATAGCCTACAACAGTCATCACGACGAGTACCTGGTGGTGTGGTCCAACACCCGAGGTGGAGGAGCAACGAAGGACATCTACGCCCGGCGCGTGCGCGGCGACGGCACCCTGATCAGCAACTTCACCATCGCCCACGACGCGAATTTCCACAACTATGAACCCGACGTGGCCTACTGCCCCGCGCACGACGAATACCTGATCGTCTACACTTACGACAGCGCCATCACGGACAGCGACATCTGGGCCCGGCGCGTCAACTGGAACGGGAGCTGGATGAGCAGCGAGTTTGAAATCGGGCGCAAACCCGACAATCAGCACCACCCCGCCGTCGCCTACAACGGCGACGCCGACGAGTACCTGGTGGTGTACCAGAACACGTGGGGTGGCGGCGGGCAGGACGTCGACGCCGAGCGCGTGCGGGCCAGTGACGGGACGGCGCTGGGCTGGGTCAACATCGCCGCCGGTGCTGGATTGCGCAGCTTCCCCGACGTGGCCTACTGTGCGGCCAGCAACTACTACCTGATCGCGTATACCTTCCGGCCCAGCGCCCCCGCCCTCGGCGACATCTATGGCAAGGTGGCCTCGTGGAACTTTGGCTACCTCAGCTCCGAGCACCACATCTGCGACGACGCCAACGATCAGGGTACCGTCGCCGTGGCCGCCAGCGCAGAAGAGTACCTGGCCGTCTGGGAGGACGCCTCCAGCCCCACGACCACGGGGCTCTACGCCCGGCGGCTGGGCGCCGACGGCACGCCCCAGGGGCCTGGCGGCGGCTTCTGGGTGACCGGGAACCCCGGCCGTCATGACGGAGCCCCAAGCGTGGCCTACGGAGCCGGCTACGGCTACCTTGTCGCCTGGTACCGCTTCATGGGAGGGCTCGACTATAACGTGTACGGGCGCTATGCGATGCCGGGTCGAGACATTGCCGTGGGCAGCGAGTTCGCCCTGGACGACGACGTCGCAGCACAGAAGCACCCGGCCGTGGCCTGCGCCACCAATGGGGACTGCCTGATGGCCGAGGAGGATAACAATGCCCCCGGCGGCGACTTCGAGATTCGTGGGCGGTTCGTGATGCCCTACCACGTGTTCCTGCCGCTGGTATTGCGTTAGTCCCCGTAAGGGGACGCAACTTCCAGTAGCGGCCCCGGCCCGAAAAGGAGGTGACGGGTATCGCACAAGCGGGAATTGTAGGTGGGAACATGTGGAAGGTTTCGCATCTTAAGGAAAAAGTTGCATGCCGAATGGGTTGACGAATCATGCCATCAGGCCGGTGTTACAGCCGTCCTCACAGCCGCACGCCGCCAACTCAGCCTGGTGGATTGCGTGAGCTTCCAGATCATGCGACAACTGGGGATACGGACGGCGTTTTCTTTCGATCGACACTTCGAAGAGCAGGGGTTCGAGCGTATTCCGCTCATTTGAACACGACACATACCTGGCTGAAGCAGCACGTGCAACGCACCTTGGAGGTGCGATGCACGTGGGAAAGGCGCATTGCCTTGGCTCGCACTGGCAGCGGTCATCGGCGCCAGCGTAATCACCCCCACACCTCGGCCTCACACTTCTACCAGCTCATACGCCCGGCTGCCCAACCCGATCTGGGCGGCCGCGTCAATGTGCAGTTGCCCATCCACGCCCAACGCCTCGGCCAGGACGCGTTGGCCGACCCTCACTCCGCGCTCTTCCGCCAGTGACCCCGGCAGGGGCACGGCGTTGTTGATCAGATCCAGTGTGGCCTGCTCCACGGCCACGACGTCCCGGGAGGCCAGGATGCCCTGATCCTGCACGATGGGCGTGTCGGCCACGGGCATGCAATCGCATTCGGGCTGCACCTCCAAGGGGAAGTTGAAGAAGAGCACCTTGCCTGGCGCAAAGGTGCTCAGCACGGCCTGGGCCGCTTCGGCCAGCGCCATCTGAAACTCGTCTTGCCCGCGCTTCTGCAGCTTGATGGCCCCCTCTGGACAGACGCGCTCGCAACGACCGCAGCGCCAGCACTTCTCGTCGTCCACCAGCAACCCGGCGTCGTCCTCGGAAATGGCCTCGGTGGGGCAGACGTGGAGGCACTGCAGACAAAGGGTGCACAGGTCAGGGTCACGGATGACCGAGGACTTCCCGCTGGCGGCGTGCAGGTGGCCGCGGGCCTGTTCCCAGTCCCCACTGCGGTGGCGGCCGGCCACGCCGCCCATGGCCAGATTCTTGATGGCGCCGCCATAGCCAGCCTCGATGTGTCCCTTGCAGTGGCTGACGACGATCATGGCCGGCGCATCGTGGATGCCCGTGGCGACGCGCACGCTGCCCAGCACGGGGCCGGCCGCCACTGCGATGCTATCGAAGCCAAACAACCCATCGGCCAGGATCACCGGGCAGCCCATGGAGTGGGGATTGATGCCGTTCTGGTTGGCGACCTCCAGGTAGTCCCAGCCGTTGATGCGCACGGTGTCGCACACGAAGGGCTTGCCGCCCGCCGCCCTGACGCCCTCGACGATCTTGCGCAGGAACAGCGGCCGCACGATGCGGTGGGCCCCGTACGAGCCAAAGTGGGTTTTGATGGCCACGACCTCGTTTTTGGCGATGGCCTGGCTGAAATCCAGTTCCTCGATCAGCCGTTCCAGACCGGCCACCTGGCTGGCGCTGTAGTCCCAGCGCTTGACGCGGGCTGGTGAAAAATAGACTGTGCTCATGCTGTGGTCTCCCTCTCGCTCACGACCTGTCCCCGCTTGATGACCGTCTGCACCAGATTGCTGCCGAAGCGGTAGCCCAGGTGGCGGTAGTCGTCCACTTCCAGGACGATGACGTCGGCCCACTTGCCCGCTTCCAGGCTGCCCGTCTCATGCCCCAACCCCACGGCGCAGGCGGCGTTGCGCGTGGCGGCGGTGATGGCCTCGGCGGGGGTCAGGCGCATGGTGCGGCAGGCCAGGGCGATGATAAACTGCATGGACTCGCACCAGCAGGTGCCGGGGTTGAGGTCGGTGGCCAGGGCCAGCGCGCCGCCGGCGGCGATGATGGCCCGCGCCGGCGTGTACTCGTGGTGTCCCAGTCCGAAAGGCGTGCCCGGCAGGGCCACGGCGACCGTGTCGGACTGGGCCAGCAGTGCGATCTCCTGCGGCGGCGTGCAGACCAGGTGATCGGCGGAGACGGCGCCCAACTGCACGGCCAGCCGCGTGCCGCCCAACGCCCGGAATTCGTCCACGTGGATCTTCAGCCCGAAGCCGAGCGCCTGGGCCGCCTCCAGCACGCGGCGCGACTGGGCCAGGTCGAAGGCGCCCTCCTCGCAGAAGACGTCGCAGAAAAGTGGCTTATCGCCTATCGCGTATCGCATATCGCCTATCGCATATCGTTCCTGACCGGGAAGTATAGTTTGCGATAGGCGATTAGCGATCAGCGAATCACTCACTGCAGGCAGCATCGTGTTCACTACCAGATCCACGTATTCGTCGGCGCGGCCCTTGTACTCCGCGGGCACAGCGTGAGCGCCGAGGAAGGTGGGCACCAGGTCTACGGGATGGGTGGCGTCGAGCTGGCGGATGGCCTGCAGTTGTTTGAGCTCGCTGGCCAGCTCCAGGCCGTAGCCGGTCTTGACCTCGGCGGTGGTGGTGCCGTGGGCCAGCATGCGGTCGAGGCGGGCGCGGCTCTGGGTCACCAGCTCCTCCAGCGAGGCAGCGCGGGTCGCCCGCACGGTGGACATGATGCCCCCGCCGGCGGCCATGATCTCCATGTAGGTGGCGCCGGCCACGCGCTGCTCGAACTCGCCGGCCCGGTCGCCGGCCCAGACGAGGTGCGTGTGCGGGTCCACGAAGCCGGGCAGGACCACTTTGCCGCGGGCGTCTATGACCCGCTCGGCGGTGACGCCGGCCAGCACCTCCGCCGTCGGCCCCACGGCGGCGATGCGGCCTTCCCGCACGGCCAGCGCGCCATCCTCGACGATGGCTACACTGGTCATAGCGGTGCCGCGCCGGGGGCCGTGCCCGCCGGCCAGAGTGAGCAGTTGCGCGGCGTGGGTGATGATCAGATCAGCATGCATGTCTTTCTCATTCGCAAGTTGCACAAGTTGCTTTCGCCGGACTGCCAAGAGTGCGGCGAAGACCTCGGCTGAGCTCAGTCGAAGCCCTCAGTCGAGCCGTCCCGCAGGAGGCGGCGGACATGGCTGTCCGCCGCGAGCCGTGTGAGTTATCGAGTCTCACAGGAACCCCTGGATCACGTAGCCCACGATCATCAGCAGGCCTGTGAGCATGTGCACCTGGATGGTGCCGGCGTTGGCGGGCACCAGTTGCTGCGAATCGTCGTAGTGGACGAGTGCCACCCGCACGGCCTTGAAGGCCAGGGGCACGGTCAGCAGCCCCAGGAGCGCCCAGGGGGTGACGCCGTCCAGGAGCACGCCGAGCAGCAACGACAGGTAGACGGCGAACATCAGCACGGCGTAACCCTGCGCGGCCAGCCGCTTGCCCAGCCTCACGACCAGATGTGTCCGGCCCACGGCGGCGTCGGCGGCGGCATCCTGGAACTCGTTGATGTACAGCACGGCGGCGATGAGCAGCGCTACCGGCAGCGAGGCCAGCACCGCTTCCCAGGAGAAACGGCCTGTCTGCACGATGTACGCGCCCAGCGTCATCAGCACGCCGAAGTTGAGCCCGATGAACAGCTCCCCCACACCAAGGGCGGAGAGGGAGAAGCCTGGGGTGACGTAGAAGACGGCGGAGAAGAGGCCGACAGCTCCGATCAGCAGGATGACCCAGCCCCGCACGCTGGCCAGGTAGAAGCCCACCACGCTTCCCAGCGCGAAACATAGCAGCGACGCGGTCAGGATCTGCCGCGGCGTCAGCAGCCCCTCCTGGATCATGCGGCTGCCGCCGGTGAAGGGGCGGACGAATTCCACGTTGACGACATCGGTGCCCCGCAGGTGGTCCATGTAGTCGTTGATCATGTTGGCCCCGGCGTGCATCAGCAGTCCGCCCAGCAGCGTCAGGAGGAACAACCCCCAGTGGAAGGGCTCTCCCCGCGCCCAGGCGACGACGGCGCCCAGCAGGATGGGCACGATGGTGGCGGTGAAAAACGGCGCGCGTGTCTCCGCCAGCCAAAGCTTGACGCGATCATTCATGTTCATCTATTCCTTATCGTTTTAGAATTCGGGTCTGAGAGGGCTAAGGGGTCTGAGGACATCTCCTCAGACTCTTCAGCCGCTTCAGACCCCTCGGTCCCTTTCTTTCATCCCCGTCCAACGGATGTACAACTCGTTCTCGATCCCCAGCCGCGCCAGGACGCGGCCCACAGTGTTATCCACGACGTCGTCCACAGTCTGGGGCCGGGCATAGAAGGCCGGCAGCGGCGGGAAGATGATGCCGCCGATTTCCGCCACCTGCTGCATCAGCCGCAGATGGCCCAGGTGCAGCGGCGTCTCCCGCACGACCAGCAGCAGAGGGCGACCTTCTTTCAGCGTGACGTCGGCGGCGCGGGCCATGAGGTTGGCGGCGTAGCTGTGGGCCACCGCCGAGAGGGTCTTGATGCTGCAGGGGATGATGACCATGCCCTGCGTGCGGAAACTGCCGCTGGCGATGGCCGCGCCCAGATCGTCGGGCGCGTAGACGACGTCGGCCAGGGCCTCCACCGCCGCCGGCTGCCAGTCGGTCTCTTGCCGCATGATCGTCCGCGCCGCCGCGCTCAGCACCAGGTGGGTCTCCACGTCCGGCCTGGCCCGCAGCACCTGCAACAACCGAATGCCGTAGATCGTGCCGCTGGCGCCGGAGATGCCCACGACGAGGCGGTGGGGAACCGTGTGTCTCTCGCTCATCTCAAAACCTCCGCCAATCCTACCATCAGCGGCCTCTCTTGTCAAACCCCATGATTTGTCCGAACAGGCAAGGGGTGCTATACTCGCGCCTTGTTACCGTAGCCTGTCGGCAGGACAGGCTTCTATGAATTTTGGGAGGCAATCAGAGCGTGAGTTCGCTCTTCACAGCCATTTACGTCATCGCCGCGCTGCTACTGGCGATTTACGGTGCTAACAGTCTGCTGCTGACGATGGTCTACTGGCGGGTGCGGCAGCGGCAGCCAGCCGAGCCGCCGCTCAGCCGCGCGCCCAGGGTCACAGTGCAACTGCCCATCTACAACGAAGTGCACGTGGTGGAGCGGCTGATTGACGCCGTGGCCCAACTCGACTATCCGGCGCACCGCTTGCAGATCCAGGTGCTGGACGATTCCAGCGACGAGACCACGGCCATCGCCCAGGCGCGGGTGGACGCGCACCGCGCCAGGGGAGTGGACATCGTGCTGGTGCGCCGCCAGGGGCGGGAGGGGTACAAGGCCGGCGCGCTGGCCCACGGCCTGCGCCGCGCCACGGGCGAACTGATGGCCATTTTCGATGCCGACTTCGTGCCGGAGCCCGACTTCCTGCGCCGCACCGTGCCCTACTTCCTGGCCGATCCTGGCCTGGGCTTCCTGCAGACCCGCTGGGGGCACCTGAATGCTGACTACTCGCCACTGACCCGCGTCCAGGCCCTGGCCCTGGATGGTCACTTCGCCGTGGAGCAGACGGCGCGGCAGCGGGCGGGCTGGTTCATGAACTTCAACGGCACGGCCGGCCTCTGGCGGCGAGCCTGCATCGAGGAGAGCGGCGGCTGGAGTGGGGACACCCTTTGCGAGGACCTGGACCTGAGCTATCGGGCGCAGGTGGCCGGCTGGCGTGCGGCCTACCTGCCGCAGGTGGTGGCCCCGGCCGAGGTGCCGCCGCAGTTGGTGGCCTTCAAGCGGCAGCAATTCCGCTGGGCTAAGGGCTCCATCCAGTGTTTGCGCAAACTGGCGGGGAACGTCTGGCGGTCGCCCCGCCCGCTGGCGGCCCGGCTGGAGGGGCTTGTTCACCTGAGCGGCTACCTGGCCCATCCGCTGATGGTCTTGATGCTGCTGGCCACGCTGCCGCTGCTGCTGAGCGGCGCCCGGCTCAATTGGCCACTGGCCTACCTCAGCCTGGCCAGCCTGGGGCCGCCGCTGCTCTACGCCGTGGGGCAAAAGGCGCTCTATCCCGACTGGTGGCAGCGTTACGGTCGCATGCCGCTGCTGGTGCTGCTGGGCAGTGGCATCGCCCTCAACAACAGCGTGGCTGTGCTGCAGGGGCTGTTGGGGAGCGAAAGCCACTTCCGGCGCACGCCCAAGTTCCGCCTGGAGGGGAAGAACGGCCAATGGCAGGGCCAGCGCTACGCCTTGACCCTGGACTGGATGATCCTGGGCGAGCTGCTGCTGGCGCTGTACGCGGCGCTGACCATTGGTGTAGCCTGGCGGCAGGGCCACACCTGGGCCATTCCCTTCCTGTGCCTGTACCTGGGCGGCTTCGGCCTGGTGGCCATCGTCGGCCTGTGGCAATCGCTCGCGCTGGCCGTTTTGGCCAGAGGGGCGCGGAAAGCGGCTTCCGTCATGCAGCGGCCGGCAAGCTCGCCGCTGGCAGCATCCCCATCGGCCGTCTGGCCTGGCGCGAGGCAATGATGACCCCTTTCCGTAGATCGGTCGTGAAGCGCAGCCTGATCCGTTTTCTTCTGCTGGGAGCGCTGCTGGCTGCCTGTGGCGGCAGCGGTCAGCCGTCTCCAACGCCAGAGGTGCATGTTGCGGCGCGGTCGGTGCCGCCGGCTGTTCCCACGGCCACCGCAACCGCCACACGGACGCCGCTGCCGCCAACGTTCACGCCCACGCCTGCGCCGCCCACGTCAACTCCCATGCCCACAGCCACGCCGACGAATTTGCCGACACCGACGCCCACGCCGCCGCACCCCCTGACCATCGAGTGGCTGCGCCAACAGGAGTACCCAGGCAGCGAGATCGTCATCGAAGAGACGCTGACGCCGGGGGTCAACTATAGCCGCTACGTCGCGTCCTACCGGTCAGAGGGGTTGAAGATCTACGCGCTCCTGACTGTGCCCAAGGGCGAGAAGCCGGCAAGCGGCTGGCCGGCCATCGTGTTCAATCACGGCTACATCCCGCCCGATGAGTACCGCACGACGGAGCGCTACGTGGCTTACGTGGACGGCTTTGCGCGCAACGGCTACATCGTCCTCAAGCCCGACTACCGGGGGCATGGCAGATCGGAAGGGGAAGCCACGAGCAGCTATGGCCGGCCCGACTACACGGTGGACGTGCTCAACGCCGTGGCGGCCGTCAAGGCCTACGAGGCCGCCGACCCCGACCGCATTGGCATGTGGGGGCATTCCATGGGCGGGCACATCACGCTGCGCAGCATGGTGGCGACCGGGGACATCAAAGCCGGCGTCATCTGGGCCGGCGTCGTGGCCTCCTATCCCGACCTGCTGACCCGCTGGTCGCGGCGGAGCGGTGCGGCGCCAGAGCAGTCGCAGCCGACCCCCACGCCGCGCTGGTCCAGACGGTGGCGAGACGATCTGCTCAGCGAATACGGCACGCCGGAGGAGAACCCGCAGTTCTGGGCCTCCATCTCCGCCAACTCCTTCCTGGACGATCTCTCAGGCCCCATCCAACTGCACCACGGCACGGCCGACGAGAGCGTCCCCCTGGAGTTCTCGGCCACGCTGTACGGGCAGATACAACATGCGGGACAAACTGCGGAGTTCTACACCTATGAAGGCGACAATCACGACATCGATAACAGCTTTTCGTTGGCCATGCAACGGTCTATCGCCTTCTTCGCCACCTACGTCAAAGGAACCGCGTCCTGATCAAGCCTCTGCCAGGGCAGGCAAAGCGTCCAGCCCACACGCTCTGGCCGCCTGCAGGGTAATGCGTTCCAGTTCCCCTACCACTTCAGCGGGCAGCGGCGCCGGCCCGTAGGCGGCGATCAGTTCCTCGACCCGCTCGTGCGCCCGCTGGGCGGTGGATTTGCTGCCCTTCTCCTCCCAGGTGCGGCGGAAATCGCGGTCCACCACCGCCGAGGGCATGGTCAACTCCTGGCGGAACCAGCGGCGGGTGTGCTCGGTGGCCAGGAAGTTGCCGGCGTGGCCCACCTGCCGCATGACGCTCAGGGCCAGCGGCTCCTCGCTGGCGTCCATCCCCCGCAGCAGCCGCCGCGCCTGGCCGATGATCTCGCTGTCCACCACCAGTTTCTCCAGGCTGAAGCAGCTTTCGAAGTCCAGCATCCCCGCGCCGGAGACCATGTTGATCCCCGCCAGCGCCGCCAGCACCGTGCCGATGCCCGACTCGAAGCCGCACTGCGCGTCCACGATCTTGGCGTCGCTCATGCCCATGTAGGCGTGGGTGGGCAGGCCCAGGTGCTTGCCCACCTGGGCATAGGCCACGTCCATCATCATCGTCTCCACCGCGCCCATGGGCGTCGTGCCCGTGCGCATGTCGAAGGCCGAAGGCGAGCCGCCCCAGACGATGGGGCTGCCTGTTTTGGCCAACTGGTGGATGGTCACGCCGCTGAGGTTTTCGGCGGCGTGCTGGACGACGGAGCCGACCAGCGTGGCCGGGCCGGTGGCTCCCGCCAGGGGCATGGAGACGAGCTCCGCCGGAACGGCGTGGCGGGCGCAGTCTATCAAGTTCTGACAGGTGATGTCGCTCCACAGCAGCGGCGGCGAGGGGCAGGTATCGAAGACGGCGATGGGCCGGGCGGCCAGTGCCTCTGCGCTGCCGGCCACGGCCACCAGCAGGTCCTTCATGACCGGCCAGGTCTCGATGGCGAAGGCGCCGGTGACCACTGGCTTGCTGGTGTAGCGCAGCACCAGGTAGAGGCGGTAGAGATCGGCCATGGCCCTGGGCACGTCGGCGCAGACCAGGGCCGTGCTCACGGCGTCGAGTTGCGGCAACATCTCTGCCAGCTTGACGTAGCGCACGACGTCGGCGGTGACGGGAGGCCGCGCTCGCGTCGTGCCGTGGTCGAGGATCTTGATGGCCGCCGAGCCGGGGTCGAAGTGCACGTCGTCGCCGCCGTAGTGCACGACCGGCTGGCCGGCGGTGTTGTAGAGGTAGAAGGACGACGGAGCGCTCTCCACGGCTCGCTGCACCAGGTCGGGCGGGATGCGGGCCACGCGGCTCCCCTTGTCCACAGCGGCGCCGGCGTTGGCCAGCAAATCCAGCGCTTCGTCGGAGTGGATGCGCACGCCGGGGTCTTGCAGCAACTCATAGGCCTCGGCGATGACGCGCTCCACCGTCTCCTGGGTCAGCAGTTCCAGTTGGGGTCTGATCATTTCTCCTCCCCCGGCAAAGTCGAACCTCTGCACTCCTGAGTGCAGGGCAACGCAGCGCATGTTAGCACGTCCTGTCGTTTTTGTCAACCAAACGTTGCCATAGACTTGCAGTGCGATTGAA
>JACNHM010000196.1:3656-10583 GCA_014383605.1 Chloroflexota bacterium | reverse complement strand
CGATCCGTGGCGAGCGCAAAAAGGGGCCACTTTTACCTCGATGGGTTCTCACGTTGGATTTTCAGCTCTCTCCGCTCGGAGACGCTCACGCGGCGGCGTTGGCGAGAGACGGGCGTGATGGCCGGTGGCCGTTGCGGTGGCACCTCCGCCGCCAGCGGCTCCTCTTCCCGCGGCAGGTCGTATTGTAGCTCAGCAGCCAGGCGGCGGGCAAACCCGCCCAGGCGCTTCGGCAGCTCGATCTTCTCCCAGACGTCGCCCAGGGCGGCGTCAATGCCGTCGTGTTTGAGGAAGTTGGGATCGCCCACGCCCAGGGATATGCTGTGCACGCCGTCGGTCATGCGATGGCCCTCATAGGGTTGCAACACCGCAACGTCGAAAGGGATGCTCAAAAAATCGCATAATCTACGGCCCACGGCGGCGGGGGCGCTGACCAGCTCCTCGTAGCGCACCAGAAGCTGGCGTTGCGGATCCACCTGGCGCAGGAAGTCGAGCACGTTGCCGTTGATAGTCGCCCAGGCCTGCTCGGCGAACTCGTAGGGGTCCACGTCGCTGGCGCCGAACAGCCGCTCCAAGCGGATGCGCACACAGGAGTCGATCACGGCGTAGGGATGGCGCACCAGGAAGATGTACCTGGCGCCCTCGAAGATCAGCTCGGCGTGTTGCAGCGTCTCCACGTCGGCGCCGTAGGAGGGCGATTTGTCCACGAGCAGCCGCCCACCGGCCAACTCCTGGAGGCGGCCGTAGACCTGGTGGATGGGCAGGTCCTGGGCCGTCAGGTCGTCCAGCAACGTCTTGCTGGCCGCGGCGTCGAGGCTCATCAGCTCTATGAAGGCCCGCTGCAGCCCCTCGCCCAGGTAGGTGGCGGCCAGCTCCTCAGCGCGCTGGCGCATGGTGCTGAAGGGCAGCAGGTGCAGCTCCGGCGGGCAGAAAAGGGCCGGATGGCCGTCCAGCATCACCCGCAGCAGGGTGGAGCCGGAGCGGGGGGCGGAGAGCAGGAAGGCCATGCTGCGGTTGCGCGGTGTGGGTTGCAGCCGCGGCCGCCGCTGGCGGCGCGACGTCAGCGGGGAGAGCAGGTCGGCAGGGGCGGGCGCTGCCACCTCCGCTGCCGCCTCCCCGTGTACGCGCCGCACTTCGGCGGCCAGATACTCGGCCAGGGCGCTGATGGAAGGCCGCTCGAAGATCTCCCGCGGGTAGAGCTGGATCTGGAGGTCCTGCTCCAGTTGCCTGACCAGCTCCATGACCATGATCGAATCGAGGCCCAGCTCCATGACGTTGCGATCGGCGGGCACGGCCCGCTCCTCCATGCGCAGCACGCGGGCCACGCGCTGCTGCAGGTAGGGCACCAGATCCTGTGCGGAGGTGCGGAGGTGCGGAGGTGCGGAGGTGCCTTCTGTGCGGAGGTGCAAGGGTGCAGAGGTGCGGAGGTGCGGAGGTGCGGAGGTGCTCCCTTGCCCCTCTGCCCCTCTGCTCCCCTGCTGCTGCAGCAGGGCGGCGAGGAGTGGCGACGCGGCCACGTCGGGGGCGAGCTGGCGGTAGCGCGGCCAGTCAACGGGCAGCACCAGGGCCTGGGTGGCTGCCTGCCGCAGAAGCACTTCCAGCACCTCCAGCCCCTGTTGCGGCGGGATGCTCTCGATGCCCAGGTGGGCCAGGAAGCGGGCGATGCGCTGGCCGCCGGGCGTGGCGGCGAAGCCCAGTTCCTGCCAGGCCCCCCAGTTGACGCTGAGGGCCGGCTGGCCGCAGGCGCGGCGGTGGTGGGCCAGTCCGTCCAGGAAGGCGTTGGCGGCGGCGTAGTTGCCCTGGCCGGGCTGGCTGAGCAGCGACGCGGCGGAGGAGAAGAGCACGAAGAAGTCCAGGGGCGCGTCGGCCAGCAAGCGGTGCAGGAGCCAGCCGCCCAGCACCTTGGGCCGCAGCACGGCGTGCAGCGCCGCCAGGTCAAGCTGTTGCAGGGTGCGGTCTTCGATCACGCCGGCGGCATGCACGACGCCACGGAGGGGCGGCCAGCCTTCCTGGTGGAAGGTTTCCAGGAAAGCGGCGAGCTGTGCTTCGTCGGCCACGTCCACGGCGGCGAGATGCACGCTCACCCCCAGGGCCTCCAGCTCGCGCACGGCGGCGATCTGACGGGCCTGGCGGCTGTCGCCGGCCACGTCGTTCCAGCGGGCGCGCGGGGGCAGCGGTGTGCGCGCCATGAGGATCAGGCGCCGCGCGCCCTGCCCGGCCATCCAGCGGGCGACGGCGAGGCCCAGGTCGCCCAGGCCGCCGGTGATCAGGTAGGCGCCGTCGGCACGCCAGGGCAGGGTGGCGGTCGGTTCGGCGGGTTGGCGGTGGCGCACCAGGCGGGCGACGAACCGCTGGCCGCCCCGGAAGGCGATCTGGTCCTCGCCGTCGGGACGCCAGGCCTCCTCCGATAACAGGGCGGCTGCATTGCGCACGGGGACCCCCGGCTCCAGGTCTATCAGCCCTCCCCAAAAGGCCCGGTGCTCCTGGGCGATGGTGCGGCCCAAGCCCCAGAGCGGCGACTGAGCCACAGCCAGCGGGGCAGGCTCCTCCCCCACCGCCTGGGCTCCCCGCGTGACCAGCCACAGGCGCGGGGGCTCGCGCCACCCGGCGCGGTCCAGTTCCTGGACGAGATGCAGGACGCTGCCACACACCAGGTTCTGTGCCGCTTCTAGAGAGGCCACGATCATGTCGTCCGGCGGAGGCGCGTCCAGGCTCCAGAGGTGGATAACACCGCGGCAGGTGGGCTGATCGTCGCCCAGGGCCGCCTGGAAAAGCAGGCGGACATCTTCAGGACTGTCCGGACGGAGCCGGAACCGCTGGTTGTCCAGACGTTCGTACCTCTCGCCCGCGTGGGCCAGGACGCACTGTGCGCCCTGCGCTGCCAGGCGTGTCGCCAGCGTCTCCCCAACGCCACCGGTGTCAGCAAAGATGAGCCAATTTCCCTGCTCCCCTGTGTTCCCTTGCTCCTCTGCTCTTTTGCTCCCTCTCTCCTTGGGCTGCCATCGCAGTTCGTAGAGCCAATCGTCCAGATGCTCCGGGGCGACTGGCCGTGCGTCCACCACCAGGCATTGGAAACGCAAGCCCAGGACCTCGAATATTGTGTGCCCGGCGTCGTCGAGCAGCCGGACGTCGCCCTCAATGAAACCAGCGTGCCGCTCTGCGTCGGGTCGGAGATGGGCGTGGGCCCACAAGCGGCCCCCCGGACGGTTGTAGGCCACGGCCTGCTCGATGCGGGTGGGCATGTAGACGTGACCATCATCTTGCATCCGTTGACCCATTTCGGCGGGCAATGCCGCCGCCATCACCTGGAAGCAAGTGTCGAGAGTGGTGGGATGGATTATGTAGACCTCTTCCAGCGCCGAGGCCTCGGGAACACGTACGCGGGCCAGGGCCTCCCCATCACGCCGCCAGATGCGTTCGATGCGCTGGAAGGCGGGGCCGTAGTGGACGTGCCTTTTCTCCAGTTCTAGATAGTAGGCTTCGGGTAAGATGTCCTCCGGGCAACGAGCCTGGATTTCCGAGGTGGCCACCCGATCCGGGGCAGGACGAGGATCATCGCCCCGATGGTGAGAGAAGCTCCCGCCCACGTGGCGTGTCCACGATGAGCCTGTCAGTCCTGCACCTGCCGGGCAACTGTAAATGTCAAATGACGCTTCTCCGTTCGACGCGGGAGAAAGGATCACCTGGACTCTGCGGGTACCCTCTGCGGGCAGGAAAAGCGGCCTCCGAAACTCGATGTCCTTGAATGTCCCCTGCTCTGCTCCGAAGACTTCCGCCGAAGCAGCCAGGGCCATCTCCAGGTAAGCTGAGCCAGGCATCAGCACGGCTCCCTGCACGCGATGGTCGTTCAGATAGCGGAGGGCTTCTCTGTCCAGTTCAGTTTGCCAGATGTGCTTGCCTGAGCCATCGGCCACCTCCAGGTGCTGCCCCAGGAGGGGGTGTGCAGAGGTGCGGAGGTGCAGAGGGGCGGAGGAGCGGAGGAGCGGAGGGGCATATGCCCACCCTCCGCGGGGCAGCTCCTCGTCGAGCTCCAGCCAGTAGCGGCGGCGCTGCCAGGGGTAGGTGGGCAGCGGCACGTGGCGGCCGCCGGCGGGGTAGAGTACGCGCCAGTCCACGGGGTAGCCGCGGCTGTACAGGCTGCCGAGGCTCCCCAGCAGCGTGGCCCGCTCCGAGGGGGAATCATCGTCCGGCGCTTCGCGGCGCCGCAGCGAGGGCAGGACGGCGCCCTGGTGGTCGTGGTGGGCCAGCCCCTGCTGGATGGCGCTGAGAAGGATGGGGTGGGGGCTGATCTCCAGGAAGGTGTCGTAGCCTTCTTGCAGGAGCTGTTGCAGGGCCGAGGCAAAGAGCACTGGCTCGCGCAGATTCCGCCCCCAGTAGCCGGCGTCGAGGGATGTGCCATCGCATGATGCGCCGGTCACGGAGGAGACGAAGGGCAGCGCGGCGGCTCGCGGCGTCAGCCCCTCCAACCCCTGCACCAACTCGGGGCGCAGGGGGTCCATCTGCGGGCTGTGGGCGGCCACGTCCACCTTGACGAAGCGACAGAAGACGTTGCGGCTGTGCAACGTGCCGGCGATCTCCTGCAAGGAGGCCGGATCGCCGGAGAGCACGGTGGCGGTGGGGCTGTTGCTGACGGCGATGGAGACGCGGTCTTCGTAACCCCGCAGAGCCTGGCGGGCCTCTTCCAGGGTCAGGCCCACGGCGGCCATGGCGCCCTGGCCGCTGGCGCGCTTCATCAGGCGGCTGCGCAGGCAGATGATGCGGGCGGCGTCGTCCAGGCTCAAGGCGCCGGCGACGTGGGCGGCGGCTACCTCGCCCATGCTGTGGCCGACCACGGCTTGCGGCTGGATGCCCCAGGCGCGCCACAGGGCGGCCAGGGCCACCTGGATGGCGAAGAGGGCGGGCTGGATGACGTCAATTTCCTCCAGGCGGGAGGGGGCGGGCGCAAGGCCCGCCCCTACGGCGGCCAACTCCTCCAGCAGGGACCAATCCACGTGGGGCTGTATGGCCCGCGCGCAGCGCTCCAGGGCCTCCCGAAACACCGGCTCCTGCTGCAAAAGCTCCCGTCCCATGCCCAGCCACTGCGAGCCCTGGCCGGGGAAGACGAAGACGAGACGGGGCGGCTGGCCGGCAACCTTCCGCCCGACGAACACGCCCGGGTCGACCTCGCCGCGCCGGAAGGTCTCCAACCCCTCCACGATCTCTGCGCGGGAGTGGCCGACGACGGCCAGGCGGTGGTCGAGGTGGCTGCGCCGCAGGCTGGCGGTGTAGCAGATGTCGCGCAGAAGGGGACGCGGATGGCCACGGACGAACACGGATAAGGGATAGGTGGAATCCGTGGTCGTCGGCGTTTGTACGCGTCCAATGGAGGCGGCAGCGGTATCGCCTTCGGCGGCCAGGAAATCCCTGTAGGACCCGGCCAGGGCCGAAAGGGCCTCCGGGCTGCGGGCGGACAGGGGCAGCAGGTAGGCCTGCCGCTCCGGTTCAAGGGGACGCGGATGGCCACGGACGGACACGGATGAGGGATGGATAGAATTCGCGGTCGTCGGCGTTTGTCGGCGTCCAATTTCCGTGGAGGGAAACGCGGGGGGCGACGGGGGAGCTTCCTGTAGCACCAGGTGGGCGTTGGTGCCGCCGAAGCCGAAGGAGCTCACCCCGGCCAGGGCCGGCCCTCTGCCTTCGGGCCAGGGAGCCAGCGTTTGCTGCACACGCAGCGGCAGCTCGTCGAAGGGGATGAGGGGGTTGGGCTCCTGGAAGTGCAGGCTGGGGGGGATCTCACGATGGCGGAGGGCCAGGGCCACCTTGATCAGGCCGGCCACGCCGGCGCCGGCCTCCAGATGGCCGATGTTCGTCTTCACCGCGCCCAGGGCGCAGAAGGCGCCGGCAGGGCGGTCGGTGGCCATCACGGCGCCCAGCGCCTGGGCCTCGATGGGATCCCCCAGGAAAGTGCCCGTGCCGTGGGCCTCCACGTACTGCACCCGGCCCGGCGAGACGCCAGCGCGGCGGTAGGCTTCCCGCAACACGGCTTCCTGCGCCTGGGGGCTGGGAGCCATCAGCCCGTTGCTGCGCCCGTCGTGGTTGACGGCGCTGCCCAGGATCACGGCGTAGATGGGGTCGCCAGCGGCCAGGGCTTGCGAGAGGGGCTTGAGGACGACCACGCCGGCGCCCTCGCCGCGCACGTAGCCGTCGGCGCGGGCGTCGAAGGTCTTGCAGCGGCCATCGGGGGCCATGACCCCGGCTTTGGTGAAGCTGATGGTGATGTCCGGCGTGAGCATGACGTTCACGCCGCCGGCCAGGGCCAGGTGGCATTGGCCGGCGCGCAGGCTCTGGCAGGCCAGGTGCACGGCCACCAGCGAGGCTGAGCAGGCGGTATCCACGGCCAGGCTGGGCCCCTGCAAGTCCAGGAAATAGGACAGACGGTTGGCGGCGATGCTGTGGGCGTTGCCGGTGCCGGCGTAGGCGTCAATGAGATCGGGGGCGGCGAACTGAAAGCGGGCGTAGTCGTTGCTGCTGATGCCGACGAAGACCCCGGTCAGGCTGCCGGCCAGCGCGTCGGGGGGCTGTCCGGCGTCCTCCAAGGCCTCCCAGGTCACCTCCAGCAGCAGCCGCTGCTGCGGGTCCATGCGCTCGGCCTCCCGCGGCGAGATGCCGAAGAAGGCGGCGTCGAACTCGTCCACACGCTCCAGGAAGCCGCCCCAGCGGGTGATCATCTTGCCTGGGGCCAGGGGGTCGGGGTCGTAGAAGGCGTCGTTGTCCCAGCGGTCGGGCGGGGTCTCGCCGATGGCATCCACGCCGTCCCGCAGGAGCTGCCAGAAGGCGGCGGGGCCGGCGGCGCCGGGGAAGCGACAGCCGATACCGATGATGGCAATAGAGGTTTCAGGTTTCAGGTTCCAGGTTTCAGGTTCGGCTCTGGCCTCCGCCTTGGCCTTCACT
>JACNHM010000196.1:0-3337 GCA_014383605.1 Chloroflexota bacterium | reverse complement strand
ATTGGTACATTGGTAGATTGGTGGATTGGCGGGTGATCGCCGGTATCCCAATCTACCAGTTTTCCAGTTTCCCAATCTTTTGGATTTTGCTTGATCTCCATCACCTCTGCTCCCTTGCTCCCCTGCTCCTCCTCACTCCTGCCACACGTCCAGCGTCCCCGCCAGGTAGGCGGCGCGGGAGGCGCGGCGCTGGATCTTGCCGCTGGAGGTCTTGGGCACACTGCCCGCCCGCAGCAGCACGACGTCGTGCACGCGCAGGTCGTGGCGCTGGGACACGGCGCGCCGGATGGCCCGGATCAGGTCTTCGGGGGCCAGACCGGTGTCGCCCTCTTCCCGCAGCGAGGCCAACTGCTTGCTGCGCCTGACCTCGGCCACGATCACCAGTCGCTCCTGGCTGGCGACGTCCACGGGGAAGGCGGCGCTGCAGCCGGGCCGCAGGGCGGGGTGGCTCTGCTCCACGGTCAGCTCGATATCCTGCGGGTAGTGGTTCAGCCCGTCCACGATGATCAGATCCTTGAGGCGGCCGGTGATGAACAATTCACCATCCTTCAGGAAGCCCAGGTCGCCGGTGCGCAGGAAGGGACCGGCGCCGCTGTCGGCCAGATGGGCGCGGAAGGTCTGTTCGGTCTCTGCGGGGCGCTGCCAATAACCCTGGGCCACGCTGGGGCCTGCCACCCAGATCTCGCCCACCCGATCCGGCGGACAGAGCGTCAGCGTCTCGGGGTCTACGATGATCACCTGCTCGTCCAGCCAGGCGCGCCCGCAGCCGACCAGCGTGTGGGCCTCTTCCTCCGCTACGGCGGCAGCCACGACCTGATCCTGGGCCAGCATGGCGGCGTTGACCGTGTACAAGACCGGAGGTTCCCTTCTCAAACCGCCGGTGACGAACAGTGTGGCCTCGGCCAGGCCGTAGCCGGGGTAGAAGGCCTGGCGGCGGAAGCCGCAGGGGGCAAAGGTCTCGGCGAAGCGCTGCAGCGTGGCGTGGCGCACAGGCTCGGCGCCGCTGAAGGCCAGCTGCCAACTGCTGAGGTCCAGGGTGGCGCGTTGTTGGGGCGTGATCTTGCGCACGCAGAGGTCGTAGCCGAAGTTGGGGCTGCCGCTGATGGTGGCGCGGTGGCGGGACACGGCCTGCAGCCAGCGGAAGGGGCGCTGCAGGAAGTGCAGGGGGGACATGAGCATGGTGGAAGCCCCGCAGTAGAGCGTACCCAGGATAGCGCCGATCAGTCCCATATCGTGGTAGAAGGGCAGCCAGAACACGCAACGGGTGTCCTCGTTCGTCTCCAGAGCCTGATGGATCAACTGCGAGTTGTGCATCAGATGGCCGTGGGTCAAGATCACGCCGCGGGGATCGGCCGTGGAGCCCGAGGTGTACTGGAGGAAGGCCAGCGTGTCCGGGCTCAGCGGCGGCTCTTGCCACTGCGTGGCTGTGCTCTCGGCGATCTCGTCCGTGGCCAGCCAGTGGATGCCTTGGAGGTCGGGATACTCCTCCACCAGGTAGGGCACCATGCTCAGGATCTCGGCCGTCGTCAGCACCACGGCGGGGCGGGCGTCGTTGACGATGCCCAGAAAGCGGGGCAGGGTGCGTTCCAGCCGCATCACGTCGGGGGGATAGGCAGGGACGGCGACGACCTCGGCGTAGAGGCAGCCGAAGAAGGCGGTGATGTAGTCCAGGCCGGGCAGGAAGAGCAAGAGCGCCCGCTCGCCAGCAACCCCCAGGCTCTGCAGTTGGGCGGCAATGGCCTGAGCTTGCCGATCCAGTCGGCCAAAGGTCATGGGCGATTCTTCTGTCTCGCCGTCTTCGAGGAAAATGAAGCCGAGCTTGTCCGGCTGGTGGAGCGCCCGCCAGCGGAGGATGCCGAGCAGTGTGGAGGCTTCATCCAGAGAATTTGGTGTGGTTGTGTTCATGGGTCCTCTTCGGATTGCGGATTGCGGATTGCGGAATGTTCCGCAATCGGCAATCGGATCGGGGTTGCCTCTACTGGACCTGGATCTCGACGAAGGCGCTCATGCCCCAGCGCAGGCCGGCTTCCTGGCCGGTGTCCAGGTCGAGCACCACGGTGTACACCTTGTCACCGCGGAGCTCGGTGGCGACGGGGGCGATGCGCGCTACCTGACTGCGGAAGGTCTGGCCGCCCAGGGCATCCACGGTCACCGTGGCCTCCTGGCCCACCCGCACCTGGTCAATGTCCACCTCGCTGAGGTCTTCGGTCTGGACGCGCAGGCGGGTCAGATCGCCCAGGCGCACCAGCGGCATCTGGGGCACGGCCAGTTCGCCCTCTTCGGCCAGAATCGCTCCCACCGTGCCAGCGAAGGGCGCTTTGAGCACGGCATCGTCCAGACTGTTGGCGGCCCTGTCCAGAGCCACCTCGGCCTGGGCCACGGCGGCTTCGGCCACGGCGATGTCCTCGGCCCGGGCGCCGGCCTTCACCAGGTCGAGCTGGGCCTGCGCCTGGGCCGCCTGCGCTTTGGCGCTCTCCACCTGGGCTTGCGCCTGGGCCACCTGGGCCTCGGCGATCTCGATGGCCGACTGGGCCTGGAAGACGAGGGCCTGCGCCGCCGTAAGCTCGGCCTGGCCGGCCCCCCGTTCCACGAGGCGGTATTGCGCCTGGGCCGTTTCGTAGTTGATCGTGGCCTGCTGGAGTTGCAGCGCCTGGGGCATCATGCCGGCGTTGGGCAGGTCCTTGATCTGGTCATAGGCCTGTTGGGCCTGATCCCTTTGCACGCGGGCCAACTCCACGGTGGCGCGAGCGGCGGCCAACTCGTCGGCATCGGCGCCATCCAGCAGCCGCTGATAGGCGGCCTGGGCGCTGGGCAGGGCGGCCTGCACCGCGGCGAGGTTGCCTTGGGCCACGCGGACGGCGCTTTCCGCCGCTTTCACGCCGGCCTGAGCGATGGCCACCAGAGCCTCGGCGGCGGCGATCTCCTCGGGACGGGCGCCGGCCTTGATCCTGGCCAGTTGCGCCTGTGCCGATTTCAGCCCCGCCGCGGCCTGGTTGACTGCCTGATCCAGATCACGCGTGTCCAGCCGCGCCAGCTCCTGGCCGGCAGCGACCCTCTCGCCTTCGGCGGTCATGATCTCCAGGACCTGCCCGGCGATCTTGAAGCTCAGATTCGTTTGCCGGTAGGGCACGATCACGGCTTCGGCGGAAACGATCTCATCGTTCCGGACCTGCGCCACCGGCTGGGGCACGGGGGTCGCCGCCGGCGCGCCAGAAAACAGCGCGCAGCCGGTCAGGCTCAGGCTGAGCAAACAACTCATGATTCCCCAAAGGATTACACGTCGTAGTCGCATCATGCTTCCCTTCATTGTGGTCTATGGTAGATTGGTAGATTGGTA